>SLAN01000023.1 GCA_007126865.1 Spirochaetales bacterium
TGAGGCCGGATTCCGAATGCCCGTCATTGTCATAGTCTCTATTATACTCGGCGTTCTGGTGATAGTTTTTACCGTTCTCGTCGTGCGATCCATTATATCACCCCGAAAGGTCGGATCACTCGCCGAGCAGTACAAGAAAGGTAACTACTCGGGCGTTATCCGTTCGGCTCGCCGCATACTCGCCAAGGATGCACGGAATCCCGACGCCCACTATTTTCTCGGACTTGCTTACATGGCGCAGAACAAGGAGGAGCTCGCGCTCATGGAGTTCAAAACGGTGAACTCCATAGGAGATTTCACCGGTCACGTTCCGGAGAACTCCTTTCGAAAAACGATAGCAGAGCTGTTTGAGAAATTCAATCAGCCCGAGGAAGCGTTAAAGGAGTACCTGCTGCTCATCGGCAATAACCCAACGAGCGCCGAACTGCCCTACCGCGCCGGCAAGCTCTTCGAAGAGCGCCACAAGACCGAAAACGCAGTGAGCTACTATCGTAAGGCGCTGGAGCTGGATCCCCGCCACGGCCCCAGCTATTTTCGACTGGGAAAGATTCTTTACCGTGCAAAACGCCCCGCGGAGGCGAAGAAGCTTCTCCAGAACAGCGTTCGTTACGACCCGGACAACTCCCAGGCACACTACTATCTCGGGAAGATCCTGAAAGACAATGGAGAGCTTACCACCGCCCTCTCTGCATTTGAAAAAGCACAGAAAGACAGTGACTATAAAGTGAGGGCAATCATCGAACGCGGTGGCTGCTACATGAGTCAAGCCGACTTCGACCGTGCTATAACCGAGCTTGAACGGGCTGCCGGTCTAGTCAGGGACGAACGATCACCGGAGGCGTTACATGTCCACTACTTCCTCGGAGTGTGCTATGAGCGAACCAGACGAATCGAGGCCGCCGTCGAGGAATGGGAAAAAGTCTATAGCGTCCATCCGAAGTTTCGTGACGTATCGGAGAAACTGAGCGAGTTTCAGTCGCTTCGGGCCGACGACAGAATCAAGGACTTTCTGACCGCGCCGGACAATCAGTTCATCGAGATATGCAGAAGGATTACGATGGCACTCGGCCTCTCGATTCGGGAGACAACACTCATCAACGATGGATGCGACATTGTTGCGTTCGAAGCGCAGTCGAAGTGGCGGAATGCTCGTCGACTTCCCAAACTCCTCCGATTCTTGCGCATTACCGAGATACTGGACATCGGAAGCGTTCGGGCGGTTCACGAGGAGATGCGAAACCAGAACATTACACGAGCGGTGGTCGTAACCAGCTCGACGGTATCGAGTCTCGCCCGCGAGTTCGCCGAGACCCGACCGATCGATATCTATGACCGGGAGAAACTGCACGAGCTCCTCGAAAATACCGTGATGCCTCATGTCAAGCGGTGACTCGGGAAGCAGACCAGTCAAGATCCTGTGCGTCTCCGACCATGTCGATCCGCTTGTCTACAGTCCGCAAGCAGGCGAGCGATTCAGAGATGTCGACCTGGTAATCAGCGCCGGTGACCTTTCGATGAAGTATCTCGGCTTTATCTCCTCTATGCTGAACAAGCCGGTGGTCTTCGTTTTTGGTAATCACAATCTCGAGGACATGCATCTCTTTCGCAAGACGAGAACACCGCGACTCGGAAACGAGTACCCGGTATTCGGCAGGGACCATCGCTTCGGAGCGACGTATGCATCCGACCGTGTTATTCATGTCAATGGACTTATTATCGTGGGACTCGGCGGAAGCATGAGGTACAACGACGGCGAGAATCAGTACACCGAGTTCCAGATGGTGTTAAGGGCCCTCCGGCTTGCTCCCCGCCTCATCTTCAACCGTATATTTCGGGGGCGCTATCTCGATATACTTCTGACGCATGCAGCACCACGCGGGATTCATGACAGAACCGATCGGTGTCATCTCGGCTTCAAGGCCTTTCGTTGGTTCATGCGTACGTTCCGGCCCAGGTACCTTCTTCATGGCCACATACACCTTTATGACCAGCGAGAACCGAGAGTGACACGATATTTTGCGACGGACGTGATAAATGTCTACGATCATTATCTGCTGGAATATTAACGAGGCCTCATGAGTTCTCCATACTTCGAGTCGAAAGCAAGCGAAGATTTCACCAGAGCCCGCAATCAGGCTATTTTCTCCCGCATTCTGAACGTGCTTACCCCGCAGAACGAGGAGATGCTCAGCCTGCAGGACGTGAAAGATGTCTTGCGTCCGAAGAGCGAGAGTTACCGCGGCTTGAAGACGGTGCCGGTATCGAGGATCGTCGGGAGCGAGGGACGATACCGCGACTTCAACAAGCATTTCCTGCCGAAGCGCGAGGAGTTGCGAGGCCGCTGGACCCGGGTGGACAAAGCACATCTGCAGGATGTGATGCTGCCCCCAATACAGCTTTACGAGATCGGCGGAGTATACTTCGTGCGGGATGGGAATCACCGGGTCTCGGTCGCCCGAAGCCAGGGCATCGAGGACATCGATGCGGAGGTCATCTCACTGAAGTCGGAGGTCACGCTCAGCCCCGATCTCACCCGGGAGAAACTCGAGCGTGCGGTCATTGAGTACGAGAAGAAGCGTTTCTACGAGGAAACCGGATTCGACCGGCTCATCCCGGACTACCACCTGGACTTCACCGAAACCGGTCGATACGACGAAATCAAGCACCACATACTCGTGCATAAGTACTATATCAACCAGGGAATAGAGGAGGAGATACCGTTCGAGAGTGCGCTGCTGTCATGGTTTCGCAACGTGTTTCTGCCGATCGTGCAGGTAATTCGCGAGGAGCGGCTGCTTCGCAACTTCCCCGGGCGCACCGAGGCGGATCTCTACACCTGGATGGTCAAGCATTGGCACCTGTTGAAGGAGAAGTGCGGTGAGGGGTATAGCCCGAAGGAAGCGGCCATCGACTTCACACAGCGCTACGGTCGCAGCGTCCGGCAGCGTGCCGGAAAGCTCATCCGGCGATTACTCGGACGGCCGGAGCGTCCGGAGCCCCGGGAGTGACCGCGATTACTCGGACGTCCGGAGCCCCGGGAGTGACGGCGGTTACTTGCCCGGCAGGAACACCGCGACCACGAACAGAGACGGCGCTATTGCGACCACATCCAGGGGCCGGAAATCAACCATACATCGGAGCGTTCGATACGACTTGCGAGATAGAGGCGTGCCGCTCCGTCGCTGATACTCTCATCGATCTCAGCGGAGTCGAGAGCGTATGAGGCTGAGTCGAGCGTGGATAAGCGGGCACCTGCACTGTCGGCGATCGTAATGCGCAGATGGTCGCCGGTCGGCTCTACCCGAACCTCATCGCCCTCCCGAATCAGTTCGGGAAAAACGGCGTCCTCGAGAGCGAAACCGAGCGTTCTGACTTCGAAGTGAGTGTCGGAGTTGCGTCCGGCCAGATCCTCAACCGTAAGCTCGTAGCGTCCGCGGGGAACCTCGAACCCGTCGGGTGCAAGAAGTCCCTCGGCTCCGACCCAGGTTCGATCGTCCCATTCACCGATCTCCCATTCATCGCTCGTCAGCTCCCAATACGCTTCGACTCCGGGATGACGAACGCGCCACGTTTCCAGGTCGTCATGTCCGTCGGGGCTGGCAACAGCGGCGAATACCGAGAGTGACTCGTAGCGGATATCGGCCTCGCGATCCTCCACCGCGAGTACAGTGTATCGAACCGACCCGATTAGCGGAGGCTCACCCGTGCACCCGGCGAGCAGGGAGAGCACAGCGAGAAATACAAGAAACGGGGCGGTGTAAGCCGCCCCGTACCAACTAGTAGCTCTTCTGATTCTGTATCTTGCGCTGCTTCTTGAGCATTTTGCGCTCGAGCGACTTGCGCTTTCGGTTCCGGATGGTGGAAGGCTTCTCATAGTATTCCCGCTTCTTCCACTCGCGAATAATGCCTTCTTTCTCCACCATTCGCTTGAAGCGCTTGATCGCACGCTCCAGATGCTCATTGTCATCTATCCTGATGTAGGCGATGTAGGATCACCTCCCTTGTCGACGGTAGTCTCTGCCTTTCATGCGCCAGTGTAGTCATAAGTGGATGAGTGTCAACGACCCGTGGTCCGGACCGGCCGAAAGCGAAATCCCACCGTGTTCCAACGATCCCGCTCTCGGCTCGGTTCGGTCATGAGCCTACTGTTTCGGCTCGACAGCAAGCGGAGCGTTCTCGAGAAACCAGTCCGGGTCGACGGCCACGCCACCCACGCGCACCTCCCAGTGGAGATGCGGGCCGGTAGCAAGACCGGTCATTCCCACCACGCCGATCTCGCCGCCGGTTTCTATGAGCTGCCCCTTCTCAACCGAAATCTCGTCGAGGTGGTAGTACAGCGAGTAGATGCCGGGCAGATGCTCGATGATGACACTGTTTCCGCTGAGAACCCGTTCGGATGCCAACCGCACCGCTCCCCGTCCGGCCGCCACCACCGGCGTGCCGGTCTCGGCGGCGTAGTCGATTCCGTGATGGGCGCTTCGCCGTTCGCTGCCGTCGGCATACTCGTAGATTCGGCGATCGCCGAACCCGGCGCTGATCCGACGCGGTTGCACCGGACGCTCGAACCGGTCAAGGTGAAAAACCGCGTTCGGGTTCGACCTGGACAGCAGCTCCCGCAGCTCGCGGCTTTCTTTCGCCCGGCGCGGATCGGGCTCAGTCATGAGCGCAGTCAGCTCACGCCCGAGACGAATGCGCATTTCGGCAAACTCTCCTTCGACGACTGGAACCGGGGAATACCTCTCGATACCGAGCCGCGAATGCTGAGCGCGCACACGGATCTGCCAATCACCGACCTCTGCGAGAGTCGGCACCGCCACGAGTGCCTGCCATATCGCAGAACCGTCGGTGGAAGCAACGTAGACCGCGTCGCTCTGTCCGCGCAGTATCCCTTCGGGATCGATAATCGCCACCTCCACCCGTCGAAGCTGTTCGTCACCGTCGTATCGCACGGTAACACGCGCGGGCTCGCCCTGAATCAGCCGGGCCGGAGGATCGACATCGAGCGTGCCGAGTGGAGCCGCGGTTAACGCGGTCGCCCCCAGAAAGAAGAGGAGGACCATACGCCACCGCGCCATCTATACACTCCTGCGAAGGTCGGCAACCACCAGCTGCACTGTCTCGGTACCCTGGTAATGGTTGGTACCGACCTCGAATACGAGGTCAACACGATCACCAACGGTGAAATCGACTCCCAGCCGCTCGGCGGCATTCCAGAACACTGCAGGCCATTTGTGCACGCCGGCGTCGAGCAACAGCTTTAAATGCTTCTGCTCTCCTTTACCGATCGGGTTCGCCTCCAATACCGCGAGCCCCCGGCCGAGGAAGAGGAGCGGTTCGTGTCCTTGACCGAACGGCGCGAAGGTATCCACGACGTCCCGCACGTCCGGATTCATGTGCGTGAGGGGCAATTCGGCATCTACCCGGATCGCCTGCTCTGCCTCCTCGTCGAGATCGATTTCCGGAATAAGCTGTTCGATCCTGCGCTCGAGCTCCTCGAATCGTTCCAGCTCGAGATGAAAGCCTCCGGCGGCATCGTGCCCGCCCCAGTCCTGGAGAATATCATCGAGCTCGGCGAGAAAATCGGTCACGCCGAATCCACGCATTGCCCGCACGCTGCCGACCGCACGCTCCTCTACTTCCGCAACCACCGCCGCCGGTGCGTTGAACAATCGCGCCAGCCGCCCGGCAACTATACCGGTAATTCCCCGCTGCACTTCAGGGTCGCGCACCATGATGAAGCGTCCTGCGCTGCGTTCATAGCTCTCCCGTGCCTTCGGCAACAGCCGTTCCCACGCCTCCTCGCCGATACGCCGCCGATCGCGATTCAGCTCGATGATCTCGTCGGCTCGCTGCATGCACAGCGACGGGTCGTCGGATATGAAGAGCTCCACCGCTTTGTCCGGCTTCCCCATTCTTCCGGCGGCGTTTATGACCGGTGAGAGGTGCCAGCCGATATCGCGAGTGCGAAGCGACCGGCCGTTGAGACCGAGTCGGGAGAGCAGCTCGCGCATTCCCGGATTCGCAGTAGTGGCGAGCGCGCGAAGCCCCTGTTTCACGATGATCCGATTCTCGTTCGTCATCGGCATTAGGTCGGCGATCGTGCCGACAGCCGGCAGATCGAGCCGTTCGGCGAATGCAACTCCGAGTTTCGGTTCACGTCCGACCACGAACGTGCGGTAGAGACTGATAAACACATCGAGCTCGCCGGGCGTGTCGGCTGCATAGATCGACAAGCGAGACTGCTCGCGCATTCGCAGCAGGCTCTTGCCCTGCAGTTTCGGAAAGAGCTTATGGACTTCCGGTGCGATATCGAGCACGTTGATTTCGACGGCCGGACCGAACACCCTCTGCAGAAGCTTCTGCTGCGTCGTCTCGTCATATACGAGCAGAATCTGTCCCTGAAGAAAGGAGTAGAGGCGGGTCGACTCGATATCGACCATGCCGGGAACGAGCGTGTCGGAGATCCGGTCGATCTCTACGAGGTTCACAAGCTTCACCGCCTCCACAATGACCGAATCGTTTCCGGGATAGGCGTTCAGTAACACGATCGGCTGCTTGTACAGCTCGGTATCTCCGAAGACAAGGGCCCATCGTAGCTTCGCCGCGAGCGAGCAACCGCAAAGCCCGTTGAACGGGTAGCCGGAATCGGGAGTTTTCGGGTTGATGATGGCAACCGCCGGCGGCACCTCCTCCGGAACGTTGTGATGATCGATCACGATCGTATCGACGCCGAGCTCGGCAGCGTGCTCGATAACCGGGGCGGCGGTAATACCGCAGTCGACGGTCACGACGAGCGTACCGTCTTCGGAGGCAAAACGCTCGATCGTTTCAGCCGATATACCGTACGGCTCATCCCCCATCGGCACCGCCCACGTCACGTCTATGCCGAGCTCACGGAGCGTTCGCACGGTGAGCGCGGTCGCGGTGATTCCGTCGGCGTCGCGGTCGCCGAAGACGAGCACCTTCTCCCCTTCGGTGCGTGCCTGTTGGATTCGATCGACCGCGTCTTCCATCTCTTCGAACAGAAACGGATTGTGCAAATGGCGCACGTCATCTTCGAGAATGTATTGAATGCTTTCGGAGTCGGTCAGACCACGACGGGTCAGGATAGACGCGCGGAGAAGATCGATTCTGTAGCGCTCGGCGAGTGCGCGAACCGAAACGGGATCAATCTCGTGTTTTTCCCACCTCATAGCTCGCTGATCTCCTCGAGAATCATTTCACCGCCGTCACCGGCAACGGCGCCGGGCAGCACGGTAAACGCGCGCGAGAGTACCGACTCCGCTCGTTCGGCGGCCGCACCGTCGGCGGCGTACGTCCGACCGAGTACGTCGCCGGCATTTACCCGGTTACCAACCCGGACGGCAAGCTCGACTCCCGCGCCCGGGTCAACGCTGTCCTCCGCTTTCATCCTGCCGGCACCGAGCAGAACGCTCGCCTGGCCGACCGCGAACGCATCGATACCGGCAACGACACCATCGTTCTTTGCCCGAATCACCGTAGCCGCCGGAGAGCGAAGCTCGCGCATGCGCTCGACGGTCAGCCGTTCGACGTCACCGCCTTGAGCGCGGATGTTCGCGCGAAAACGCTGCATCGCGGATCCGTCCTCAATCGCCTCGCGACAACGAGCCTCTCCGGCGCCGGGATCGGAGACTAAGCCACCGGCAACAAGCATCCAGCCGCCGAGTCGATGAACGACTCGCATGAGCTCCTCCGGCCCGCGACCCTCGAGCGACTCCAGCGACTCTTCGACCTCGAGCGAGTTGCCGACCTTGTATCCGAGCGGCGCATCCATGCGAGTGATACATGAGACAACCGGTCTGCCGAGCGCTTTCGAGGCGTCCGTCAAGCTCCGCGCAAGCGTTCGGGCATCTTCCGGCGTTTTCATGAACGCGCCGGCCCCGCACTTCACATCGAACACCAGCGATTGTGCCCCTTCGGCGAACTTTTTCGAGAGTATGCTCGCGGTAATCAGCGGGATCGACTCTACCGTTCCGGTTACATCTCGCATCGCATACATGATGCGGTCGGCGGGCGCCACGCGCTCGCTCTGACCGATCATGGAGTACCCACACTCGGCGATGACCTCGCGGAACCGGGCGGCCTCCAACGCTGTCGAGTAGCCGGGAATGCTTTCCAGCTTGTCGAGCGTACCCCCGGTGTGTCCGAGACCGCGACCGCTCATCATCGGCACCTGTATGCCGCAGGCGGCGACCATCGGAGCAAGAATCAGACTCACCTTATCGCCGACTCCTCCGGTGGAGTGTTTGTCCACAAGCGGCCCCGGCAATGACGAGAGATCGATCACCTCGCCACTGCGAATCATGGCATCGGTGAGAATGCCGGCCTCTTCCGCGTTCAGTCCGCGAAAATAGACGGCCATGAGCCACGCGGCCAGCTGATAATCGGGTATTTCGCCGGAAACCACCCCCCCGATCAATTCCTCGATCGCGTCTCGATCGTGTGTAGCACCGTCCCGCTTCTCGATAATCGTATCCAGCACGCTCATTCTTCCATCCTGTCGGTCGTCCCGTGGGCTCCCGAGGGTAGCATACGCGCACAACCCGTGAATATATGGCTCGCCTGCGCAGCCTTCAACCCGAGACTACCGCGTAATCCGAAGCGGCGATTGTCGAGTGAACCTACAATATGCCTCCGGCACTTCGAACGGTTCGCAACTCGCCTTCAACCGTCCGCTCCAGCCTCCTGTATAGCGCTCGCTGAATCCCGCTCATCTCTTCGTCGTCGATGGTAATGCCGATTGCCTGCTCGAGCGAAGATTCGTAGGAGGCCTCGACGAAACGCCGCGTCGCCGCCTTACGAATATGACCGGGATCCACCGGTGCGCCGGCCAATGCGAGAAAGCGAAGTTGGAACTGTGCCGAAAGCCGCCTCGTTCTCGATTCGTCGGAGAAACAGAGCAGTTCAAGCGATTGTCGAA
>SLAN01000213.1 GCA_007126865.1 Spirochaetales bacterium
AAGCTCGGATCCGATCCGAGCACCATCTCCCGAATTCTCGACACGCTTGAGAACAAGGAGCTGGTCAGTAGCCGGCCGGGAACCGACCGTCGTACCCACCTGTATTCCCTGACCGAAGCCGGACGAACCGCGATCGAGGACGGCCTGGCAAGCTGGGAGCGTGCCCGTTCCCGCGTGCTCTCGGGTGTCGAAGAGACCGAATGGCGCCATACTCTCGAATCGTTGCAAGCGTTGGGCAGCGTGAGCTGATTCGAGGCGCCTCGATTCCGTGGGATCGCGGGAAGGCCCGGCGAATCCGTCCATACCTGCCGGCAGGTCATCGAATCCTCGATGTCGGGTCCGGCAAGGGTGGAATTTCACGACTCCTTCGTCGATGGGGCTACGATACGGTTCCCCTCGATGTGTCCGACTACAGCAACTTCGACGATGTGCGCCCGATTCTGTATGACGGACGACGTTTACCGTTTCCCGACAATTCATTCGGCGTCGTCCTTTTGATTACCGTACTGCATCATATTCCCGATCCCGATGTAATCCTCGCAGAGGCAGCGCGTGTAAGCCGGCGACGCATTATCGTTCTCGAGGACACGTACTATGCAACCCGGAAACGAAGACTCCTCCAGCTTATGGACAGCATCGTCAATTGCGAGTTTCGCGGCCATCCTCACACAAATCGAACCCGTCGCGAGTGGCGGAACGCATTCGCCCGTCTGGGCCTCCTCGTTGTGGCCGAAAGCACCGAACGGGCGCTCGGCTACTTCGATCAGACACTGTTCGTCTGTGAAGTGACGCCGGCCGGTTGATCGGATGCCGTACCGAGCGCTTCTGATCCGTGCCTCCTTTCAAGGGTCGCGATGTACCGGTCCCAGCTCGCCGCCTTTGCGAGTCGATAAGCCTCTCTAAGCTCGACGGTCGCCCGCGATTCTTCTCCGGTGTCGTGCAAATAACGGGAGTAGTGGTACCGGGCCGGAATAAGTGTGTTAACGTATTGGGCCCGCCGCGAAATTTCAATGGCCTTCCGGAAGAGCGTTTCGACGTTGTCCGGATTCACTGCGTAATGATCGGCAATCTCTGCCAGCGCTCGTTTTGCTCCTGTCGATTTCGGTGCAGCGTTCCGCAACGCCCGGGCGAGGCTCAGGAGGGCGAGTCCGTTCTCGGGATCGCTGCCCACATCGCGAACGACGGCGAGATGGTACGCGCACATTGAGATAGCGCGGTCGGTATCGCCGATGCGCGAGTAGAGTGCGGTGAGGTAGGAGAGAGGATAGCCATAGTAACCTTTGGCTCCGAGGTCCCGCATAATCCGCAGTGAATCGCGAAGGTAGTACAGTGCCTTCCGGTTATCGATCATCTTGTAGTAGGTCGCGCCGATGCTGAACAGTGTATACGCGATCGCAAGCTGCTCTCCGGTGTTTTCGGCTATCTCTCGCGCCTCCTCAAAGCGCTCGATTGCTCCGTCGAAATCGCCGCGACGATCCCGTAGAACGCCGAGGTTCAGTACTGCGGCCGAGGCGCCGCTTCGATAGCCGGTCTTTCGATAGACCTCCAGCACCCGCTCGAAATACTCCTGCGACTGGCGGAGATCGCCCTCGTACTGCATGAGCACCGCAAGGTCGTAGAGTGGATAGGTTGTCAGCTGCTGGTCTCCGTATACCTCCAGCCGCGCCTCGGCTTTGCGGTAAAGCTCCCTGGCTTGGGGGTAGTCGTTCCGGTCGCGGTGGATGACTCCGGCGAGGTAGAGCGCGAGTCCTTCGTTTTTCGGGTCGTCGGCTCGCCGTGCCGCCTCGATCGCTTCGTCGACGCCGGTCCCGGCCTCCTGCAGTCTTCCCTCGGCCCATTGCGCGCGTGCCAGGCTGAGCAACGCTTCCGCGAGAAGTCGGGGCTCTCCGGTACTCCGCGCGTCTTCCACCGACTGGCGGCCGATCCTGACGGCTTCGCGGTTGCGCCCCATCCGTTGATGAATACCGGTCAACGAGGTGAGAATCGAGACACGGGATCGCAGGTCCTCGATCAACACAGCTGCGCCGAGTCCGTAGGTAAGCGCATCGGCTGCCTTCTCCCATTCACCGGTTACATCGTAGATCTGACCCAACTCAATATAGGCACGCAGCTTCTCGTCGTTCTGTATGCACTGGTCCAGGTACTCGCGAAGGAACGAAATGGCCTTCTCGTTGAGGTAGCGCTCGCGAGCGTACTCGAATGCGCGCCAAAGCTGCTCGAGTGTCTCCGCGTGGAGCGATGCTCGCCTCGCGTGATACGCCAATTCGGCCGCATGCGACGGGTCATCGTGGAATCTTGAACGGAGGGCGCTGAATACCGCCGCATGCAGGCGCTCGCGCTCGGAGTCGAGCTGCATCTCAACGATCGCCTCGCGGATAAGCGATTGAACGAACCGGTATGTACCGGTTTCGGTTTCTTGCCAGAGCCCGGCAGACGTTCCGTCCGCGAGTGCGTCATCGAGTCCATCGACGATCCCCATCTCTCGCAGCGTCTGCGCATCGAACTCGAGCCCGATAACCGCTGCGGCGGCGCAAAGCTCACGTACCCGGGAGGGCAACGCGTCGATGCGTTCGGTCAGTACCGCCGAGATGCTCTGTGGAATACCGGACTGATTCGACGGAACGCTATATCCGTTTGGCCCTTGCTGCAAATGCCCGAAGTGCCGGAGATAACGAAGCATCTCATCGGCATAGAACGGATTGCCGCCGACTCGTGTTACGAGAAAATCGCCGAGCGTCGAATCGACCGGGCCTCCGAGTACCGTAGTGGCAAGCTCGCTCAGTGCCTGACCGTCGAGAGGGCCGAGCTCAATAACCGAGAGACGCGAGTGGTCGAATTTGGAAAGATCGAGGCTCGGTGGTACGTCCGAGTCCCGCGAGATGAGGACCACCGATACATCTTCATCTCGTGTCGCGTGAAGAGCGCGCCCCAACGCGTGAGCGCTGTCCTCGTCGATTGCGTCAAGGTCATCGGCTACGATGACCGGTCTGCTGACGCGAGCGAGTAAAATGATCGCCTCCGAGATGGCCTCGACGGTCATCTCGAGACGAGCTCGCGGCTCGCGCTCCTCGTAACGCGCTCCTCCGGGCAGCCGCTCAAGCACCGGCAATGCGTCGGCCGTTTCGCGAATTCGCTCGGCCGTTTCCTCGTCGAGTGTCTCCGCTCGGCGAACGAGTGAATCGACCCACCGTTCGGTCGGTTCGGTCCCCGGAGGCTCAATACCGAGCGCTACACAGAGCGCCGGAACGAGGCCGGTGAACAGGCTAAGGCTCTTCTGAAGAATCGGGTCTGCGGCAAGCCGAACGATCGCCGGCCGATCGGAATGCTCGGAGAGTACCGCATCGACAAGTGTCGATTTTCCGATACCGGGATTGCCCACTATCCGCATAATTCGGAGTCCACTTTCCGCGGGAGATCTCGGGCGTTCCTCCTGCAGCCATGAATGAAGTGTGGAAAGCTCTGAATCTCGTCCTGCAAGCATGAGGGCGTGATCGGATCGCCCGCTATCCTCGTCGGAATCACGTTCTCGATCGAGAGAATGCACGACGATCGGCTCACTGAATCCCTTCAGATCGAGCGATCGTGAGCGCGACTCGAGCGCCTGCGGTCCGAGCGCGGAGGCGACCTTCTCGTCGAGCAGTACTTCGGCGGTGTCTGCCGCCACCGCTATGCGGGCCGAGCGATTGACGGTTTCGCCGAGTGCGGTGTACGTCGCGCGCGAGCGTCCGCCTACATATCCGGCAAAGACGGTCCCTGAGGTCAATCCGACACGGCAGCGCGTTCCCAGCGATTCGAGCACATCGTGAGCGAATCTCGTCGCCCGTTCGGCGTTGCGACCGTGCGAGCGAGGAGCCCCGAAGAGCACGAGCATGACACACCCCTTGTCGCCGAAATCGAGCAGATCGAAATAGCCACCGTGTGCCTCCGCGCTCCGGATGACACAGCTCACCGTCGTATCGATCTCCTCGTGAGTTGCACCGGCGTCGGCAGCGATAAATGCCGATACAATATCGCGGAACTCTCCGGCGCCCACCGATGCGAACCTATCCGGTGGCCGGAATCGGCTCTGCAGCTCATCGGCAGCGTTCTCGACGATCGATGTTGGAGTCGGAGCGACAGAGCGCACACTCCCGTTGTCTGCGGCTGTTTCCCCGTTCGTTCGTGGCGACGGAACCGAATCCGACGAGTGCCTGTTCTGAAGACGGGCAAACCCTGCATCGCTTCTACGCACAATGAATGCCGGAGTGAGGTGTTCGGCGTCCGTCGAAGAAACGGTGATATGTCCGGCTTCGGCAGCCTCCTCCGCTGCGATCGCGTGATCGATCGCTTCCCCGCGCAGATACCAGCTCAGCGGGCCTGATTCGGAACCCACAATACCCCACTCAACCGCACCGAATCCCAATCCGATACTCGCCTCGATCGAGAAGTCACCGAACGGAGTCCGCTGGACATGTTCCCGGTCGATAACCGTGCGACATGAGATCGCGGTGGCTGCCGCCCGTTCGAGGGCGGGGGGCCCGGCATCGTCACCATCGAGGAAAATCGCGGTGAATGCGTCACCGGCGAAGTTTGCGACGAAGCCACCTTCGCGGTGCACCGCCTCGATCATCGGCTCGAATACGCGGTTAATAACGAGCGACATCGTCTCCGCCCCCGATTTGCCGTGTCGCATGAGCTCGGAAGTGAGGGTGGTGAAGCCGGAAATATCGAGGAAGAGCGATGCACCGGATTCGTTGCCGGTTCGTTCGGTGGCGTGCACGCGCTCTGAGATGAAGTGAGGTACGAGTGTTCGAGACATTGTTCGGTTCCGTCCTGGTTCTTGCGACAGATCGGCCGGCCGCGCTACTATTTGAGTGTCCTGAATAACAGATACTATCAGCATTTTATTGTAGTTACAAGGAATAGAGGCGGCTCCGCTCTCCGGATTCTTCCGACCGCCTGAAGCGCGAAGCCTTTGCGAAACATGGCACGAAACACCGCTCATCCACTCAAACTTATTCTCGTCACGATTCTCGTCGTGCTTATGGCCGCGACGGGGTACGTCTCGTGGGTCCTCCTGATTCCGGTCGACACCGAAGCCGTCGATACGATCGAGTTCCCGATCGCTCGCGGGCAGTCGCTGCGGCGGGTCACGATTAACCTGGCTGCGGCCGGGCTGATTCGCGATGCGCGCGTTCTCGAGCTGTACGGGCGTCTGTTAGATGCCGCGCCGAGGGTGCGATCCGGCACGTATCCTCTGAGTCCGGGGCAACGACCCGTCGATATACTCTCCGACATCGTGCACGGGCGTGCACTCGACGAGAGCATTCGAGTGACCATACCCGAAGGATGGCGACTCGAGCAGATTGGAACCCGGCTGGAGGCGTTCGGTGTGGTCGGCGCCGACGATTTCGAAAATGCTGCCGTGATGAAGGAGCGATATCGCTCATTCGGATTTCTCACCGAGCTCGAAAATGATGAGACGCTCGAGGGATTTCTCTATCCCGAGACGTATCGCTTCGACGAGGGGAGCGACCCGGCGGATGTGATCGAACGGATGCTCGCGACGTTCGAGGATCGCGTGGGCGAATTACTGCTCGGCGATGATGCCGAAGGTCGACGCCTGTCGATACGCGAAATCGTCACATTGGCGAGCATCGTCCAGCACGAGTCGCCCACCGTCGATATGCCGCTGGTTGCCGGAGTGTTCGAGAATCGTCTTCGCGACGGCCGCAGGTTAGAGTCCGACGCAACGGTGAACTATGCGCTCGGCACCTCCGATCGGCGTCCCACCTTTGCGCAGGTCCTGACCCAACATCCGTTTAACACGTATCAGCGTGACGGCCTGCCACCCGGGCCGATCGGCAATCCGGGCCGCGAGGCAATCGAGGCAGCTGTTAACCCGGCTGAGCATCACTACTACTTCTTTCTCCATCCACTCGACGGACGTACCGTTCTTTCGCGCACCTACGAGGAGCACCGCGCGAACGCCGAGCGCTACCTCGAGCGCTGACGGTGGTACGGCAGTCCAATGAGATGGGGCACGTCGACCACCTGACGTTCGCGTGCTGGGGGTTGATTGCGTAGAGATTGCCGCCCGGGTACAATGGGGCTGTCGACTGGCTGCACACTCATTTATCACAATTAAACGGAGAATCACACATGCCGGAAATCGCGAAGGGCCTCGAAGGTGTTATTGCGGCGGAAAGCCGAATCTGCAAGATCGATGGAGAACAGGGCAAGCTTTACTATCTCGGGTATTCGATCGAGGATCTTGTGAAGAGCTGCTCTTTCGAGGAAGTCACGTATCTCTTGCTCAACGGCGCGCTTCCGAATCGCGCCGAGCTGGAGGAATTTTCGGCGACCATGCGGTCGCAGCGGGCGCTTCCGGAACCGGTCATTGAGATGATTCGGAGCTTTCCCGAGCGGTCGCATCCGATGGAGATGCTTCAGGCGGCGGTGCTCTATCTTTCCGGGTACAGCGGCAATGCGAATCAGTCGGCCGCTGACCTCGATTGTCGCCGGACGATTCATCTGATCGCACAGCTCCCCTCGGTGGTCGCGGTATGGCAGCGAGCCCGGGAAGGGAAGAAGCCGGTCGAGCCGCGATCCGATCTCAGCCACGGAGCGAACTTCCTCTACATGCTGACCGGAGAGGAGCCTGGGGAGGTTATCGGACGTGTTATGGATGGGTGTCTCGTACTGCACGCGGAGCACAGTTTCAACGCGTCAACGTTCACCGGGCGCGTGGTAGCATCGACGTTGAGCACCTGCTACAGCTCGGTTTCGGCCGCGATCGGCGCGCTTTTCGGAAGCCTTCATGGCGGGGCGAACGAGCGCGTCATGGCAATGGCCGACGAGATCGTCGAGCCGGAGAACGCCGCTGAATGGGTGAACCGGGCGCTCGACGAGAAACGGAAGATAATGGGAATGGGCCACCGCGTCTATCGAGCCAAAGATCCGCGCGCGATCATAATCGAAGGCTATCTGGAGGAGCTCAGCGAGACCACCGGCGATCCCGGCTACTACAAGCTTCTGAAAGAGGTGGAGCGCGCATTCCGCGAGCGTATGGAGGAGAAGGGGAAACCGATCTATCCGAACGTCGACTTCTTCTCCGGCGCCGTGTACCGGATGCTCGGCATCCCGACCATCCTCTTCACTCCCATTTTCGCGATGGCGAGGATCTCCGGGTGGCTCAGCCACATCATCGAGCAGCGCGAGGATAACCGGATCTACCGGCCGAAGGCGCACTATGTCGGAGAAGTCGGAAAGAAGGTGGTGCCCGTGGAGCAGCGGTAGCCGATTCCCGTCGTGCCCGTGGAGCAGCGGTAGCCGATTCCCGGCGGTTCAGTCCCCGCGGCTCCGTCCCGGACGACCTCGTTCCGAAGACCATCGGCCGGAGTCGCCGATTCCACTTACGCGTCCGGCACGTGCCGCTACGAGCTTGGCTACCGGTCCGGCACGTGGCGCTCGAGTTCGTCGATCCACGTCTCCGCCGAAATATCGCTCGGGGCGCGCCAGTCGCCCCTCGGCGAGAGCGAGCCTCCCGAGCCGATTTTCGGACCGTTCGGCATGCACGTTCGCTTGAACTGGCTGGTTTCGAAAAAGCGCGTTAGAAAAAGCTTCAACCACCGTTTGATCTCGGTCAGCGAGTATTCGCCGCGATCGGTTTCCGGTATGTCCGCCGGCCACTCCCCGCGGCTCCGATCCGACCACGCCTGCGCGGCGAGATAGGCGACCTTCGAAGGCCGGAAGCCGTACCGCGAAATATAGTAGAGATGGAAGTCCTGCAGCTCGTACGGGCCGATCGCCGCTTCGGTATGCTGGGCCGGTGCATCGTTGTTCGCGCCCGGTACGAGCTCCGGAGAAATTTCGGTTTCTACGATATCTCGCAGCACTTCGGCGGCGCCTTCTCCCGCCTCCCCGCTGTCGGCGACCCAGCGGATCAGGTGTCTGATCAGCGTTTTCGGAACCGACGCGTTCACCCCGTAGTGACTCATATGATCGCCCACTCCGTAGGTGGTCCACCCGAGTGCGAGCTCGCTGAGATCGCCGGTTCCGAGAACCAGCCCGCCGGTGAGATTCGCGAGGCGAAAGAGATGGCTGGTGCGCTCGCCGGCCTGAACGTTCTCGAAGGTCACATCGTAAACCTCCTTTCCGTCGGCATACGGGTGGCCGATATCGCGCAGCATCTGCATGCAGCTTTCCCGGATGTCGATTTCGCCGGAATCCACACCGAGCGCATCCATGAGTGCGCGGGCATTCGCCAGCGTTCGGTCGGAGGTCGCGAAACCGGGCATCGTGCGGGCAACGATGTTGGTACGGGGCAGGCCGAGTCGGTCGGCGGCGCGACAGGCGACGATGAGCGCGTGGGTTGAATCGAGACCGCCGGAAACGCCGATGACAATCCGCTCGATCCCGGTGGCACGCAGCCGCTGCGCCAGCGCCTGCACCTGGATGTTGTATGCCTCAGAACAGCGTTCCGCCCTTCGCTGCGGATCCGACGGGACGTACGGGAATCGTGCAACCGTGCGGGCAAGCTCGGTGATCCCTTCGGCCGGCTTGAGATCACGCACCGCGACGCGGCGGAATCCGTCTCCGGTCGCAGCGTCCGAGAAGGTCGTCATTCGCATCCGTTCGCTTTGCAGCAGCTCGACATCGACGTCGGCGAAAATCAACTGCTCATCGGCAAGAAAGCGCTCCGATTCGGCGAGCGCGCGGCCGTTCTCGTAGATCATCGCATGGCCGTCCCACGCGAGATCGTTGGTGCTCTCGCCTTCGCCGGCGCCGGAGTAGATGTACGCGGCGAGACATCGTGCGCTCTGTCCGGACGCCAACAGGCGACGGTAGTCGGCCTTTC
>SLAN01000264.1 GCA_007126865.1 Spirochaetales bacterium
CCGGCCGGCCAGGACCGTGGCCGAACGGCGCGAGCAGGAGGCGATCCGGCACGTCGATCAATGGTGCGTGGCATTCGAGTCGAAGATCCGCGAGATGGGAGGCATCGGCTTCTTCCTCGGCGGCATAGGCCCCGACGGCCATATCGGATTCAATGTACGAGGCGAGAGCCACCATACCCCGACGCGACTGACGCAGGTGAACTATGAGACACAGGCGGCCGCCGCCGGCGATCTCGGCGGCATCGAGGTCGCGCGCAACCGGTTGGTGATTACCATCGGGCTGGAGACGATCACGTGGAATCGCGACGCGGTGGCAATCATTATGGTCGCCGGCGAGAGTAAGGCGGCCATCGTTCGCGACGCGGTGCAGGGCCCCGAGCACGTGAGTTACCCCGCGAGCGCACTGCGCCGGCTTCCGGCTGCGCGGATGTACCTGACCCGGGGGGCGGCGAAGGGACTGAGGCGGCGCGATCTGCTCGAATTGGGGGAGCGCTCGAAGCTCGACCCGCGCGAAGTCGAGCGGGTGATCGTCGACCTCGCGTACTCGCTCGGCAAGCGCATAGTCGACCTCACCGAGGCCGACTATAAGGGCGATGAGCACGGAAACATCATCCTGCGGAAGACAAAGAGGAAGGTTGATGAGCTGAACCGCGAAGCAGAGCAATCGTTGAAGCGAAAGATCGAGGCGGGCATGAAGACGCAGAGCAACACGCGCTTCCTGCACACCGAGCCGCACCACGACGACATTATGCTCGGCTACCTGCCGTACGCGGTGCGCCACATCCGCGAGCACAGCAACCGCCACCACTTCGCCACCCTGACCAGCGGCTTCAATGCGGTAACCAACGGCTACATGCTCGGACTGTGCCGGAAGATGCGCGCCGCGCTCACGCGTAATCGCACGCACTACGCCGAGCTGCTCGACGGCGACTACTTTCACGACCCGCGTTTTCGCGACCACGATGTGTGGGTGTATCTCGACGGACTCGCCGCCGACTCGCAGGAGATGCAGGACGAAGGGACGTTGCGCCGCTTCTTCCGTGACCTCAGCGATGTCTTCGAGGATCGCGATGTCGATGAGCTCACCCACCGGGTGGAGGAGCTCATTAACTACTTCGAGACGCAGTACCCGGGGAAAAAGGACCTCGCGCATATCCAGGCGCTGAAGGGGATGTGCCGTGAGTGGGAGTCAGCGTGCCTTTGGGGTTTTTTCGGCTGGAATCAGGAGGCGGTGGAGCACCTCCGTCTCGGCTTCTACAAGGGCGAGATCTTCACCGAAGAACCAACCGTCGATCGCGACGCAATTCCGGTGCGCGACCTGCTGCGAAAGGTGAACCCTGACGTGATAACCGTCGCATTCGACCCGGAAGCGAGCGGACCGGATACGCACTACAAGGTTATGCAGGCGATCTCCGCCGGGCTGAAGCTCTACCAGAACGAAAGCGGACGCGATGACCTGCGTGTGGTGGGATACCGGAACATCTGGTACCGTTTCCATCCGTCGGAGGCCGATGTGTTCGTCCCGGTTTCGCTCAATATGCTTACGCTGCAGCACCATTCGTTCATGTCGACCTATCTGACTCAGAAAGACGCATCCTTCCCCAGCCACGAGCACGACGGGCCGTTTCCCGAGCTCGCCCAGAAGATTCAGGTCGATCAGTATAACAAGTTGATGGTCTGTCTCGGACGGGAGTACTTCTACGAGCACCCGAGCGCGCTCATGCGCGCCACGCGCGGTTTCGTCTTCCTGCGCGACATGTCGCTCGACGAGTTCTACCAGCAGTCGCGAGAGCTGAAGCGGGCGGCGGAGGACCGGTAGCCGTGGGTAAGCGGACGGATGACGGCGATCGGAGCGCTTCGGGTGCGAGGCGCACGGCCGACGGAAACGACGAATCGCGGGATGCAGGCGGACAGGCCGGGGGTCGGGAGAGATCCACTCACTCGAAGCTCCCCGGGCCCGGTGCCGACTCCCGCCCCATCGCCCGGAGTAAATCGCGCCGCGGCAACAAGCCGTTCCAGCGTTCGATGAACCGGGCGCTCGTACTCAACGATCTACGCCGCGCCCCCGGGGCTTCACGGGCCGAGCTCGCCGACCGCCTCGCGTTCGACCGCTCGACGATCTCGAACATCACCGGTGAGCTGCTCGCCGCGGGTTTGATCGAGGAGATTGCCGGCGGCCGGAAACCTGCCTCTCCCAACGAGGCGCCGGCTCCAAGGGCGGGGCGGCGCGCGGTCGGACTTCGAATCGCGGATCAGCGGCTCTGTGCGCTCGGTATAGAGATCGATGCGAGAGGCTATCGTGCGATCGTGCGTGACAACTCCGGATCCATTCGGTATCGGGAAGAGGGGCAACACGACTTCGTCTCCGACACCGCCGAGGGTATTGTTGAGACCGTGGGGGCGGTCGCCTTCCGTGCCGGCGAGCACGGGGTGCGGGTCATCGGTGCCGGGTGCGCCGTTCCCGGCTACGTCTCTCCGGCCGAGGCGCGGATCGTCCATTCGCGCGAGCTCGGCGTAGTCGATGCGCAGATGTATACGTGGGCACGTGTTGATGCACGGGGGCGCGGAGCCGATACACCGCGGCGCCATGGCGCCACCGGAGGCAGCACTGCCGGTTGGCAGCGGCGCACCAGCGCCACCGCGCAGCTGCAAAAGGGGACGACTGATATTCCGATTGTCTACGATAACGACGCCAACTGCTGTGCATGGGGCGAGCTGCACGCGGGAGGGGCGAGCGAGCGCGAGAATAACCTGCTGTTCGTCCTGGCGAAGGTAGGCGCCGAGCATCTCGGCATCGGACTCGGGCTTGCCGTAGACGGATCGGTGCGTTCGGGAGCGACACATTCGGCCGGTGAGCTGTACAGTAGCGAGTGGCGAGGGGATGATCGGACGCAGCTATCGATTGCCGCGAGCGATCTCTCCGGCATCCGGGAGAATGTGAGCGTGCGGAGGGCGTTTCTCTGCGAACTGTTGAGTAACCTGATTCCTGTGGTCAGTGTCCTCGATCCGGCTTCGATCGTGTTCGGAGGGGTACTCCGTGAGTTTTATGATGAGGCTTCCGGGCTGGTAGCGAGCGAGTTCTCGACCGGATATCTTGGACGCGTTGCGTCGCGCATGCGCCGGTCAACCCTCGCTGAGGATGAGATGGCCGCGGGTGCTGCGGCGCTTGTGCTCGAGAGCCTTTTCCGAGTTCCTCGCTACAGCACGGGAGAGGAGGCAACATCGATCCGGTGGGAGGATGTGGCGGACACCATCGGGGAGTCGGTATCATGACGTCGAGCAACGGGGGGCAGGTCGACATCAATAGCGGGACTCGCAGACAAGCGGTGGCGGTCGATCTCGGCGGGACGTGGTTGAAGTGTGCACTCGTCTACGATGACGGCACGGTGCGATCTTCGCGACGGATTGCGACCCCCACCGACGGTCGCGAATCGGTCCTTTCGGCGTTGCGCTCGGCCATCAGCGAGGTCGCGGAAGCCGCCGGTGGTCTGCCGGCTGTGGATGCGGTGGGTATCGGCAGTCCGGGGATGATTGATGGCGACGGGTATCTCCACGGGGCCGCGGTCAATATCCCCGGATGGGCCGACTTCTCGATTGCCGGTGAGCTCGAACGCCGACTCGGGCGAAGCGTCGTTGCGCTCAATGACGCGAACGCGGCGGCGATGGGGGAGCTGCGATTTGGAGCCGGACGGGGGATGCACGATATCGCACTTGTAACCGTCGGCACCGGCATCGGTGTCGGCATCGTGATCGAGGGACGGCCCCACGCGGGGAAGGGAGGAGTTGCCGGCGAGCTCGGACATCTCGTGATCCATCCCGAAGGGCGGCTCTGCTCGTGCGGGAATCGCGGCTGCATTGAAGCATATGCATCCGCGAGCGGAATGCGATCACTCGTTCGTGAGCTGGCCGACGGGTTTGATGACGCAGCGAGCGAGCTCGCTCACGCTGCGCGGTCGGTATCGAACGATCTCACGGCCGAGCATATCTACCGCGAGCTGAGAAACGGCGACCCGCTCGCCGCGGCGGTGAACGAAACGGTATGCGACGCGCTCGCCCACGCGGCTGCAGCGCTCGCGGTGACCGTGGCTCCGGAGCGAATCGTATTCGCGGGGGGAATTATGGGGTCGGCCGATCTCATACTCCCGCGCGTTCGCGAACGGTTCGAGAGGCTCGTACTTCCACATGTTGCCGGAAGTGTCGAGCTCGCCCTTGCGGGTCTCAGCAGCGACGCCGGCCTGGTCGGCGCCGCCGCCGCCGCACGCACCGTTCAATAGAGAGGCGCTTGCACAGGGCGGATTCGACGCCCCGTACCACCGGCCGCTGCGATTCGTTTACAGCGCGCCGCCTGCGCGATATGCTCTCTGCGACCGGCAGGTCAAGCAAACCGGAGGGTCGGTCAATCTATTCGCTTTGTTAAGGAGCATTCACGTGCATGTACTCGTTACCGGCGCTGCAGGTATGATCGGACAGAAACTCGTCCGAAGGATTGTTGGTGAGCCACACATCTTCGGAGAGGCGGTGTCGCGACTTACCGTACACGATATTGTCCGGCCGCAAAGGCCGGAGACGGCCGACTTCGAAGTTGAAACCATCGCCGGCGATCTCGCGGATGCTGCGGACGCTTCGAAGATGATCGCGGGACGACCGGACCTTATCTTCCACCTCGCCGCGGTGGTTTCCGGGGAGACAGAGGCCGATTTCGAGAAAGGATACGCCGCCAATTTCGACGGTACCAGGAATCTTCTCGAAGCGATCCGGGCAGCCGGCGATGATTATGAGCCGCGTTTCGTGTTCAGTTCTTCGATTGCCGTCTTCGGTGCACCGTTTCCCGAGCAGATACCCGATGACTTCTTTTGTACGCCGTTGACCAGTTACGGTACGCAGAAGGCGGCCAGCGAGCTTCTACTCTCCGACTACACACGACGCGGTATTCTCGACGGAATCGGCATTCGCCTTCCGACCATCTGTGTTCGGCCGGGCGCGCCGAACAAGGCGGCATCCAGCTTTTTCTCCAACATCATCCGTGAGCCGCTGGCCGGCAAGGAGGCGGTCCTCCCCGTCGACGAGTCGGTTCGGCACTGGTTTGCATCACCTCGTTCGGCGGTCGGTTTCCTCGTGCATGCGGCGACTCTGGACACCGAACGCGTCGGGCCCCGGAGAAATCTGACGATGCCGGGGGTTTCAGCTACCGTTGCCGAGCAGATCGAGGCGCTGCGTGCAGTCGCCGGCGATGAAGCGGTCGCGTTGATTCGGCGCGAGCGTGACCCTCAGATCGAACGGATGGTCGGCGGTTGGGCGCGTGATTTCGCGCCTGAGCGGGCGCTCTCGCTCGGTTTCAAGTCCGACCGGTCGTTTGAGGAGATTGTCCGGGTACACGTGGATGACGAGCTCGGCGGTGAAATCGGGCCGCGGAGATGACAAGCGCGGCGAACCGTGCGAGGCCGGCAGCGCCCTCCTTGTCGTGCGATTCTCCGGAGTGTACACTTTCAGCACAATGAAAGAGCTCAATTATTCCGATCCGGCATACAACGAGGCGATGTCGCACTACCTGGCCGGTGACTGGGAAGCGGCCGAGCCTCACTTCGTCGACCTGTGCGTGAAATACGAGAAGAGCACCTTCGTTCGGCTCATACTCGGAAATATCTACTATAGCCTCGGCAAGCTCGATGCGGCGATCGAGAAGTATCAGGAGGCGGTGTTCGTCGATCCGGAGTTCGGCCTCGCCTACTATCAGCTCGGTGTCTGCTTCTACCGGAAGGGACATCTCAACAGGGCGCTCGAGGCATTCCGTATGGTTGCCGGTACGAAGCAGAATCATGCGATGGCCAGCTACTATATAGGGCTCATCAACATGTATCTCGGCAAGGACGAACAGGCTGCCGAAGGCTTCCACCGATTCAAGGAGCAGAGTCCGGAATCGATGATCGCGAACCTCTATCTGGGTCAGTTGAAGCTGAAAGTGAAGGACTATAAAGGGGCGCTCGGGCCGTTGCTGGAGCTGGTTGAGCGCACTCCGCAGTTCGCAGAGGTCCACTACATGCTGGGTACCGTTTACTTCGGAATGCATGATAATACGCGAGCGGTGCAGTGTTTCCGCCGTGCGCTGCAGATCAACCCCGAAGATGAACGCAGCAAGGCAAAGCTCACTCTACTGACCGACATGCAGTTCACTTGAGACGGAGTACCGGCGGTGGCAAATCCGATCAAAGGCTTCCTGCAACGCAAATTCGGAATCGGTGTCGGCTCGCATTTCGAACCCTCGCCCGAGCAGTTACGGGAGATGCTCGATAACGATGCGGTGGTGCTGATCGACGTCCGGTCCGACGATGAGTATCGCAGCGGGCATATTCCCGGCGCCGGGCACATTCCTCACATGCAGCTTGATCCGGCGAAGCTCGACTTCGCCGAAGATACGCCGATTGTCGTCTACTGCGCGGCCGGCGGTCGAAGCGAATATGCGAAAGGCGTGCTGCAGAGCGCCGGATACACCAATGTGCGCAACTTCGGCGGAGTCGATCGCTGGGACGGCGCGCTGACCAAGGGCAACGAACGCTGACATGAGCAAGACATCACTTTCAACTCACTTTACCCATATCAGGGATACGCCGCTCGATGAGTTCAGAGGCGTCGGGCGCCGCTTTCGTCACAACGAGACCGGGTGCGATATTTACCATCTGCACAACGACGATCCGGAGAACCTGTTCGCGTTCATTTTCAAGACCGTGCCGCCCGACTCAACCGGCGTTGCACACATTCTCGAACACACGGTGCTCTGCGGTTCCGAGCACTATCCGGTGAAGGATCCGTTCCTGCTGCTGCTGAAGGGCAGCATGTACACCTTTCTCAACGCGCTGACATTCCCGGACAAGACCGTCTATCCGGCAAGCAGCACCGTGCCGGCCGATCTCTTCAACCTCATGAAGGTGTACGGCGATGCGGTTTTCTTCCCGCTGCTGAAGGAGGAGATGTTTCGCCAGGAAGGACACCGGCTCACTGTTTCCGATGAGGGGACGCTCGATTACTCCGGTGTTGTCTACAACGAAATGAAAGGTGCCTACTCGACCCACGATGCAATCGCCGGCGAGATGTCGCTTCGCTCGCTCTTTCCGGATACCGCCTACGGCCACGACTCCGGCGGCAATCCGCGGGAGATCACGAAGCTCACATACGACGACTTTCTCGATTTCCACCGGCACTACTACCATCCTTCAAACGCTCGAATTTTTCTCTACGGCAGTATCGACACCGACGATTACCTGGCATTTCTGCATACGGAGTTCCTCTCGCGCTTCCGGGCGGCGCCGGACGGAAGCGCGGCCCCGGGCGAGCGGCCCGGGTCTGACGGGAGCTCTGCTGTCGGGCAGGCGACCGGTCACGATTCGGCCGCGAACGTGCGCCGCGCCGCAGCAGGCGGTGGTGCCGCAGGAAGCGGTGGCGTCGCAGCAGGCGGTGACGTCGCAGGAAGCGGTGACGCCGGGGCCTCCGACATCACCGTCGATCTGCAGCCGCGCTGGAGCGAGCCTCGGGTGCTTCACACGAGCTACCCGACCGACCAGGAGGAGACCGCGGGGCTCTCCTCGGTAACGGTCAACTGGCTGCTCACCGATGTCAGCTCACCCGTTCGTGTGCTCGCATGTGAGGCGCTCGGCGACATTCTTCTCGGCGGCAGCGGGGCTCCGCTGTACAAGGCGCTGATCGAGTCGGGGCTCGGCGAAGATCTCAGCGCACCGAGCGGGCTGGAAACCGAGCTGCGTGAGATCACTTTCTCGGCCGGTCTGCGCGGAACCGATCCGGAGAAGCAGCAGGCGATCGAGGATCTCATACTCTCTACCTTGCGCTCCCTTCGCGACGACGGTATCGACCCGGATGTCGTGGAGGGTACGCTGCGCAAAATGGCGTTCTCGCATCGCGAGCGCAGCGGATCGGGTTTTGGATTGAGGTTGATGCGCCGTGCCGCGCGGGCGTGGTTGCACGGCGGTGAGCCGGAAGAGACGATGTGCTTTGTCGAGCACTTCGCCGCCCTTCGCGACGCGGTTCGTGCCGACCCGCGCTATTTCGAGGCGCTCATCGATGAGCTGCTGTTGAACAATCCGCATCGTACCACGCTGGTCGTAACGCCTGACCGCGACTACGAGAGACGCGAGCGTGAGGCGGTGCGCGAAGAGCTCTCCGAAATAGATAAGCGGCTCAGCGATTCCGAGCGCGACGAGCTGCGCCGGCGTGATGAGCGCCTTCAGGCGCTGCAATCGGAGCCGGACCCGCCGGAGGCGGTGGCCGCCATTCCGTTTCTCACGATTGACGACGTTCCTGCCGAAGTCGAACGCATACCGTACGAGCTCGAGACGCTTCCCGGAGGCGGGCCGCTGCTGGTACACGAACTCGACACCGGCGGCATCATCTATTTCGACCTCTCCTTTGATATGCGCGGGATCGATGAGGAGCTGTTACCGTACGCGCCGCTTTTCGCAAACACGATTACCGACATCGGCCTTCCGGAGATGTCGTACGATGCGGTCGCGCGTAAGCTCGACCTGACGACCGGGGGATTCACGGCAGGGGTCGGTTCCACCGGGCATGTCGACAGCGGAAAGCCGGTGACCGCGCTCACTGTCCGGGTTAAGGCGCTTGCGGAGACCGCCGCCGAAGGTTTCGGTCTCGCTTTTGACCTGTTGCGCCGTGCCGATTTCGGAGATCATCGCCGGATCCGCGATCTGCTGCTCGAAGAGCGCAACGATATGAAGAGTGCGGTGATTCCCGAGGGAAGCAGCTTCGCGTGGACCCGGGCGGCGTCGCGGCTGTCGCCGGCGGCAGCGATACGCGACC
>SLAN01000151.1 GCA_007126865.1 Spirochaetales bacterium
GAATTCTGCGGCGTTGCGCGACGCCTTCGGGAGGAAGCGCTCGAAATCGACGCGTGCATTGCTGTCGGCTCGATCAGATATCGTTCGAACAAGGCAGAACGGCACATCGTTAAAGTGGCACACCGCCGCGACGCTCGCCCCCGCCATTTCCACCGCGTCTCCACCCAATTCGTCACGCAGATACGGCGCCGCGGCGAGGCGTGACCGATCGAGAAACTGATCTCCGGTCAGAATACGACCTCGGTGAAGCGTTCCTTCCGGAGGACGGTACGCTGCAGCGATCGCGAGCAGTTCCGGGTCACCGGCTATCTCGCGCAGGTTTTCGAACGGAATCTCTCCTCGCCGAAATCCGACTGCGGAGGCATCGAGATCGTGTTGGAGGCAATCGTTAGCCACGATAGTATCGCCGATATCGATCTGGGGGTTGATGCTACCTGCAAGGCCGGTGAATATAAGTCGACTCGGTTCAAACACATCGATGAGGTGTTGAGCAACCATGGCCGCATATGTCTTACCGCAACCGCTTCGCGCCACGAGCACCGGGTGGCCGAAGATGGTTCCCGTGGTCATCCGATAGCGGCGAAAGGTGTGGGGCTCCGCTCCCGCGAGAAGCTCGGTAACCTCCTCGATTTCGCCCTGCATGGCTCCGAGTATAATCGTCATGACATATCCTCCAGCACAACGACAATTCTTTCGGTCGCAGCCACAATGCGATCGCGCGGTGCCGCGATATTCATGCGCAGGTGGCCTTCTCCACCGTCTCCGAACTTCGATCCTTCAACGAGCCACGCATCGGCGCGTTTCTGCAGCTCGGCACGGAGCGTCACGTCGTTCGAAGCGAGGCGCGTGCAATCGATCCAGAGAAGATACGTTCCCTCCAACGGCTCGATGCGCACCGGCAACCGGGCGGCATCAAACCGCTCGCGAACGGCTCTTTCGTTGCCTGCGATATAGGAGAGCGCGGCGTCCAGCCATTCGGCCCCGTATCTATAGGCCGCTTCGACTGCGGTCAGGGTAAGCGCGTTCGGTGTATCAGCTCCGACCCGATGCATGAAATCCCGAACCGTACGGATTATCGATTCATCGTCGGAGCTCGCTATAGCGCTCGGTAACCCCGGTATATTGAAGCTCTTTGTTGCACTCGACAGCGTCAGAAGCCGGAGCCCCCGGCAATCGACGTCGCGTGTGGGAACGAACCGATGACCCGACATAACCAGATCTCCATGAATCTCATCGGAGACAAGAAACACGCCGTAGCGGCGGCAGATATCGACGAGCTGCTGTAGCTCTTCTGCTGTCCACACCCGCCCGACCGGATTATGCGGCGAACAGAGGAGGAGAAGTCGGGCTCCGGAGGCCGCGGCTGTCTCGAGTGACTCGAAATCGAATCGGTAGCGGTCACCGTCGTGCCGAAGCTCGTTCAGCGCGAGGGTGCGTCCCTGGCCTTCGACCGCATCCATAAAGGGAAAATAGACCGGTGTTTGAACGATCACCGTATCGCCCGGGCGCGTATAGAGACTCACCGCAGCGCGCACGCCCGCCATAACACCGGGAAGCATACACCAGTGCGACGCCGGACGCGTTCCGATCCGCGCCTCGAGCCACTCCGCAAATGCGGTGTAGAGCTCCTCGCGGGCGAACGTATATCCGAGAAGCCGGTTCTCGAGTCGCTTGCGGACCGCATCGACTACCGGCTCAGGCGCTGCGAAATCCATGTCGGCAACCCAGTACGGCTCGAGGGAGTCTGATATTCTGCGTGCAAACTGCCATTTAACCGAGTCGCTGTTCGGTTCCGGGGGCCGGTCAAAGCTCGTTCGGATCATTACGGTTCGATAGTAGCTGTCGTGCTTCTTCGGCACAAGGAGGTGCACCCGGCGTGCAACGTGGAGGGGAACCGTGGAACGCCGAACCCTGCCCGTCGCATATCGCACATTGCCCGACGTACATTCACTTGTATCCCCGCCGTACGATCTGTTAGCGTTTTGTGACACTCCATGACGCAAGAGATCATCCGAGCCCGCGCACAACTGCTCCGGAGAACCCGTGAATTCTTCTTCAACGAAGGTTACATCGAGGTCGACACACCATTACTCGTGCCCGAGGTAATACCCGAAGCACACATCGATCTGTTCGAAACCTGTTACGACGACCCATACGACGAGAGCCTCCGTACGAAGCTCTATCTCATTCCGTCCCCTGAAGTATCGCTCAAACCGTTGATCGGAACGATGGGTGGCAGGATCTTCCAGCTCGGTCACTGTTTCCGCAACCGCGAGAGCATTGGGACTCACCACAACCCCGAGTTCACTATGCTCGAATACTATGAGTCCGGCGTCGACGAGCACGACCTTCTTCGCCGTACCGCCGCGTATTTGCGCTATCTGCTCCGCGATCCCAATCTCGGCGCCCTCGCCCGCAATTCCGGGCGACTCGAGGTAATCGCAAGAGAGCCTCTCGTCATGACTGTTGCGGAGGCTTTCGAGCGGTTTCTCGGTATCGAGTTGTTTCAGGGGCCGGACGATGAAGGAAATGCCGAGGCACTTGCCGAGCGATGTCGATCGCGAGGACTCTCGCCGCCCGAGGAGGCCGAGTGGCCGGAGCTTTTCAACTACGTGATGGCGTCGTCGCTCGAACCCGCTCTCCCGCGCGATGCGCCGGTTTTTCTTACCGATTATCCGGTGGGATGCCACGTGCTCGCCCGCAGAGGTGGCGACGGTCGTACGCGGCGGCGGTGGGAGTTATACCTGTGCGGCATTGAGATCGCGAACTGCTTCCTGGAGGAAACCAGCCCGGAGAACGTCCGCCGGTTCCTTGACCGGCAAGCGGAGGAGCGCCGGCGACGCGGGGCCTCCGAAGTTCGTTCCGCCGAGTCGATCGAGAACGCACTCGACGGTGTTTCGTCGGTCGCCGGCGCGGCGCTCGGTTTCGACCGCCTTTTGATGTGCATCTCCGGCGTTTCCACGATCGAGGGGGTGATATTCTCACCTCTTCATGATAGCCTTAGGCGTCGATAGTTCGACGCGAAATCGTGACAGATACAGAATAGAGGAATTGAACACACATGATTCGAGCAGGAGCAATCAGCAAGGGTGTCTGCTTGCTTATGAAAGGCGACCCCTATCTAGTCACCGAGCGGGAGTTCGTCAATCCCGGAAAGGGACAGGCATTCGTTCGTTTGAAGCTGAAGAACCTCAAGAACGGACAAACGCTACGCGAGACAATCAAGTCGCACGAAACCGTGGAAGAAGCAGAAGTTGAGGAGCGGAGCGCACAATTCCTCTACGCCGACGGCGAATCGTTTCATTTCATGGACGCGGAGACGTACGAACAGTTCTCGGTGCCGATTGCCGGTCTCGAAGACAAGACGAACTACGTGCGAGAGGGCGATACCTACGAGCTCGTTATCTGGCAAGGGCAAGCGATCGATATCAAGCTACCGCTGAAAATGACACTGACGGTGGAGGATGCCCCCGAAGCGCTGCGTGGTGACACCGTCAGCGGAGCCACAAAGCCGGTCGTCATGGAAACCGGCCTGACGGTCAAGGCGCCGTTGTTCATCAAGACCGGAGATCGACTCCTGATCAACACGGACACGGGCGAGTACGTCGAGCGGGTTACCAGCTAACCCGCCCGGCGTTCAGCCTGTGGCCGGCGAACGCTATTCTTCGCGAGCAAGGTAGTCATTTACCCGCGCTTCGTCCTGCTCGGAGATCATCCCTTCGGATACGCCGAGGGAGACCAGTTCACGAACATCTGCGAACGAGTGGAGCTCAACCCCGATCCACTCCATGTCGTGTCGACCTTTCGTCCCACGCTCGATCAACACGACAAGATCTGTGACTTCGAGCCCTTCGGCACGCAGTACCTCCACCGCCTCGAGCTTGCTCCGGCCGGTGCTTATGAGGTCGTCGAGCAGCAGGGCACGGTCTTCGGGCTCGAAGAACCCCTCGACCCGGTTCCCCGTGCCGTGGGCCTTGAGCGGTATGCGCGGATAGATTAACGGAACGTTCATATTCAGGCTGACCGCCGTCGCAATCGGTAGTGCGGCAACCGGTATCGGCGCGAGTCGATCGAAAACGATTTCGCGGGCCATACGCGCGTATGCCTCGGCGAGCTTTGTCAGCAACTCGGGATTCGATGCAGCTTTCCTGAGATCGATGTAGAATGGACTCGGCGCACCCGACTTGAGTGTGAAATGGCCTGTCTGGAAACAACCTTGCCGAATAAGTCCACGAAGTATTTCGCGCTTCAGATCGCGTGAAGACTTGCTGCCGATTCGCTGATCGCGCTCGCGTTTATCTTCAGCCTGAGCGCTTGCGCGCGAGTAGCGTGAAGGAGGAAGCGATCCGCGCTTGCGTACCGCCTTCCTCGCCCGAGAAATCTCATCGCGAAGTGCCCTCGCGGTTACCGCCGGGTCGTCCGCCTCCGAAATCGCCCGCGCGGCGACCGGTATGATTCGACCTCCGTCGGAATCGGCCCCGTTCCTGACCGTATCGCCTGCCGATGCACCTTGTGCGCCGACACCCGGCGCAAGGAACCACCGCGACGGATACCGCGACCTCAGCGCTCGCAGCGCTGCACCGTCGGTCGCCGCCGCCACGAGACCGATGCGAGGCGATATATCGAGAAAGAGATCGGCAACTTTCAGAAAGAGCGGTTCATTATTATCCTTAAGCTCCAGATCCTGCAGATCTCCGGCGGAAGGGTTACTCGTTCGACAAAGAACGAACGCGCACACGTCGTGATATTCGAGAAAGGGGGCAACCGTATCCGCACCGAGATATGGGTTCAGGGTAACCGCCCGGACGCCGAATGCCTCCACGGCGGCGCGTGCGTACGCTTCGGCCGTACTGCCGATGTCGCCTCGTTTCGCATCGAGGATAACCGGTATCTCGTCGGGAATCGCTTCTATCGTCGCACTTAGTGCCTCGAATCCGGTCGCACCGTGGCACTCATAGAATGCAATATTCGGCTTGAACGCGAGCGCGTATTCGGCTACGGCGTCAATAATCCTGCGATTCTCATCCAGAATGGCCGTCCTGGCCTGTGGCCCGGGCGCGACCCTCGGATCGAGTCCGACGCAGAGGAGGGTATCCTTGCTCTCGGCTCGCCGGTGTAATTTCTCAAAGATACCTGCATCGGTATGACGTGCGGCCACATCCTTCTCCCGCGAAGCGAAGATATGGAACGCAGTGTATCTTTCCGTTTAACACTATGCAATAATGCGGAGGCATGAGTAGCGTTCGGAACAGATACGAAGTCGGTAGTGCGATCGGTCTCATTGTCGATGTGCAGGATCGGCTGGTGCGGCACATTCACGATAATCAGAACGTCATCCGCCGAACGGAGCTTCTCTTGCGTGGGTTTACGATTCTCGGCATACCCCACCTTTTCACCGAACAGTATCCGAGCGGGCTCGGGCGAACTCATCCGGTCCTTTCCGATCGTCTGCAGGATGCGCAGAAATTCGAGAAGATGGAGTTCAGCTGCATGGCGAACGATGGTTTTCGGCACGCGCTCGAGGCGACCGAAAGACAGTCCCTTCTCATCGCCGGTATTGAGGCACATGTGTGCGTTCAACAAACTGCCCTCGATGCCCTGCGCGACGGCTATCTCGTCACGGTGGTAGCCGATGCGATCGGAAGTCGCTCCCCGATCGATCGGGAGACAGCGCTCGAGCACATGCGATACGAAGGAGTGCGGATCAGCACCGTTGAGTCTGTCCTGTTCGAGCTCTGCCGCGTGGCCGGCACCGAAACGTTCAAGCAGCTTTCCCGGCTACTGAAGTAACCGCTCCTCTTCCGGCTCCGGGCGAAGTGAGAGCCACATCACTTCATACGGCTCCAGATCGACCGAAAGGCAATTGTCACCTCCATCAGGCAGGAAGAGCATGTCGCCGGTGATTTCGTCGCGGAACGTCTTCCCGATGTTCACGGGAAGCAGCCTTCGATCGATGGAAACCTCGATGACATCGCTTGTCGGGTTGGCGAGTACCAATATCGGTGCATAGCTCTCACTCCCTCTGATGAGTACGAGCCCGTTCCCCGAGACCGATGTCAGTGACTCCGCCGAATCAACTGCGAGCGCCATTGTCCGCGAACGCGCCCGCAGCAGATCGAGACAGTCGTTCCAGATCTTGAAGCGAAGGGTATCGGGAGTGGCTACTTCGGTCGCAATCGCTCGCAGTCGCCGGTCCGCAGCGTTCGTACCTGCCGTCGCCGGATCAGCGAACTCCTGAAGGGGCAACTCGAACTCCCCTGCCGTGGCGATAAGAACTCCGTACATGCACCTGATCATCGAGCGGCGCTGTTCGTCCGGCAGCACAGGATCGGCGAGCGCATCGTGGAGCGCCGACGACGCACCCATCGTCTCAGACGGCAAACGGGCCGATCTGTACATCTCCCGTGTAGTCTCCGCGAGCGCCTTTGTTGCTACTTCCGCATCTTCGTCGGCGAAGCTTCTCACGAAAGCTCGTCCGAGCTGTTCCGCGCCCCGAAACTCGGAGTCGGAGGGAGCTCCATTCACCATTCGTGCGACATCCGGAGCATGCTCTTCGAGCCATCTCTGCCAGTTGTCGAGGTGTTCGGTGTCGAACCGGAGTGTCTCAAAAACTCCGTCCGCCTCCTCCACAAGTAACCGGACCAGCTCCTCAACTCCGGATCGTGCATTGCCCTCGGCGGGAATGTGAACGAGAAGCGATGCTGACATCTAGCCGTTGAAGCCGGTGAATACCATCTTTTTGAAAACTGCCATGAAAACCTCGGTCGCCTTTTTGGCGTCCCGCATGGGTATCCGCGCATCTTTCCGCAGTGATTCTTCGAAAAATGTCTCGAGGGTACTGAGCAGATCGTCGGCGGTATAGAATATGTACGCGAAGTCGTTCCCGGACGGCTTGAGAACGGTGAACGACGTATAGGTCATAACCGGCTCTTTGCCGATCATAATCCGGTCATCGCGTTGAGTTGTGTGAACCTCCACCTCATTAAACCGATACGGAATCTTGTGCTCCTGATGGCGGTATGCAGGCTCGATATGCTTCTTTGGATAGCTTCTCGGTTCGACGAGAATAAAGACCTTCGCGCCCTCCGCCTGGAATGTGATGCTGTCTTCCGAGGGAAAAAGGTCCTTTACATGTGCATACGAAATAGCCTCGTAACGCGAATACGTGCTTTCCTCGTCGAAAAAGGAGCTGACGATGAATCCACCGTCAGTCGGTAACTGGTTATTCCGATACGCCGCGAACAGATCCTGATACTTCGCCATACATACATCTCCTGCGCATGAACATACTTGGAATTGCTGTCAAGTGCAATTATGCCCTTTCCGATTGATAACCGGCATCACCATCGCTATACTCGACTCCGACATGGACCTCGACGCCGCGCTCCGACTGTTCGGGCTACAGCCTGACCCCGAAAGCGGGGAGCTTAACCGAGCATTTCGTCGCCTCGCCAAACGATACCATCCCGACTCTAATCCGGGGCGCGAATCGTGGGCGAACGAACATATGTCGGCTATAAATGCCGCGTACGAGATCATACGCGAGAGTGTAGAGTCTACAAACGGACAACGCAAGGAGCGTTCCGGCAACCGCAATAACGTTCGAAGGCCTTACACGAGCAGCGACGCCGCCGAAGAGGCGCGTTTCACCGAAGCGGACGCCGAAGTGTTCCGGGTCGCCCACGACGAGATTATCGAGGGCATACGTCTGTACTATCAGTACGGCCTGGACAACGTTCACCTGCGATATGAAGGGCCGTTGCGGCTCAAGTACCGCCGTGCCGAACGGCTGGTGACCGGCGGCTTGTCAACGCTATCACGCCTCGAGAGACGAATACACGGATTCCCACATGACAGCTTCGCACGAGCCTTCACCCGATTCGCACGTTCCTTCTCAGAGGCTATGCACATCGACAAGTACAATATTCCATATTCCGGACAGATCGATCAGAAAGCGTACCGGCGCTATCGCTACGGCTCCGGACTTCTGGATCGCACGATCCGTGACTTCTGCTTTCCGGATCTATCCGCAAACCGTCCCGGAAATCCGCATGAGGTACTGGTAGTGTGTGACAGAGAGTTCTCTCACGTTCTCGCGTACCACCCGGAAAGCACATGGGCCGATGAAAGCCGGCTCAAACTCTCCCTGACCCATGCGTTCTTCGAGTACGTCTCGATTGCACTCGCTGCGTAGAACCCGGCGGCCTGATCGTGAACCGTATGAACCGCATCAGCGATTCAGGTAGTAGCACGGACAGCCGCCGGTCCTACTACGCCGAACGAGCCTCGCCGGCGGCCTGCTTCTTCGCCAGATTCATCTGTGCTATGGCGAGCTTCGCAATCGGAATTCCGTACGGCGAACACGAAACGTAATCCAGTCCCGATCGCCGCGTGAACTGGATATTTTCCGGTTCGGCGCCATGCTCTCCACACAGCCCCAGTCGAAGATCCGGACGTGTTAAACGCCCACGCTCGGCCGCCAGAGAGATCATCTCCTTCACTTGCTCGCCGAGTACCTTGAACGGGTTAGCCTCGAGCAGGTCGAACTCGTTGTAATCGGAGAAGAAGTTATTGAAGTCGTCCCGTGAGAGACCGTTGGTCGTCTGTGTGAGATCGTTCGTACCGAAACTGAAGAAGTCCGCGTATCGGGCAATTCTGTCCGCTTGCAGCGCC
>SLAN01000198.1 GCA_007126865.1 Spirochaetales bacterium
CATCTACCGCTATGCATCAAGCTCAGCTTCAACAGCAGGTCGGCATGCACGCAATGCGTATGGGCCTGGAAACCTCTGAACAGCAGGCCGAAGGGATCCAGAGGTTGATGGGAGATGCGGCTCAGCTCCAGCAGCAGGCCGTACACGATCCGGCGGTCGGTCAGCAAGTCAATATCACAGTATGAATATTGCAGTCGTCAGCGACTCGCACGATAACATATGGAATCTCGAACGGGCGCTCGCCGGCATCGGCGAGCGTTCGTGCTCGCGGCTCTTCTTCCTCGGTGACTTCTGTGCGCCGTTCACCCTCGCTCAGATAGGCGACGGTTTTTCCGGCCCGATCGACGTCGTCTTCGGCAACAACGACGGCGATACCTTTCTGTTGAGCCGGATCGCGTCGAAGTACGACCACGTCACACTGCACGGCTATCTCGCCGAGCTGGAGGTCGATGGGCTGCAGATCGCGCTCAACCACTATCCGGATATCGCGAAGCGGCTGGCCGAAAGCGGCGCCTACGACGCGGTATTCAGCGGTCACGATCACAAGCGCTACGTCGAGCCGACCGGCTCGTGCCTCTGGGCAAACCCCGGCGAAGTCATGGGTCGCTTCGACGAGCCGAGCTACGGCGTCTTCGACACCGAGAGCCGCGTTTTCGCCCACGTCGATATCAAGTAACGTACCCCGGACCAGGTAGTTTACCCCGGACGCGATTCGAACGCGTGACCTGCTGCTTAGGAGGCAGCCGCTCTATCCAGCTGAGCTACCGGGGCGGGAATGGTGTCGGTGCGCGATAGGGCACCGCGCTGCTTCCGACCGCGCTACCGGAAGGCTATCGGGCGCTCGTTCCTCTGTCAACAAAAAGCTCCCGGACGCCTTGCGCCGCGGGAGCTGTGCACGCCGATAGTGCCTGTCGATTCTCAGAACTGGATTCGCGTATTGAGCTCCAGCCCGACACTTCCCCGCGTGTCGATCGACGCGCCGACGTCCAGATTCAGGATGAAAATGCGAAGCCCGAGTCCGCCGAACGCGCGCGCGGTGAATCCGCTGTCGGGAACGTCGAAGCCGAATAACACGTCTCCGTTGTCGAGATACTCCCCGAGCATCTCTTCGAGTTCCTCTCTGTCGTCGTCGGAGAGCTCGTCGAATGCGTCACCGTCCATAGTCAGCTGCCCGCTGAAGGAGCCCCCCATCGACGCCCAGTTATAGGCAACCCCGGCGCCGAGGAACGGCTGGAAGATGAGGAGCCGCTTGCTCGCCTGCGCTTTCAGCTCGACGCTGCTGCTCCGCCAGCCGAAGTCGAAGCGCGGATCGCCGAGGACCAGGGCGACATCTTCGCCGCCGACCTCATCTTCGGCGAGCTCCATGTCCTCCATTGTGACGCCGACACCGAAGCGGGAGTGGTTAAAGCCGAGACCTGCGGAAAGTTTGGGTAGAATGCCGCTGCCGTCGAGAAGGGCGTAGCGGAAGTCGCCGCCGACGAGCAGAAAATCGAGCTCGACACCTTGATCTTCGAGCATTGCCAGGGTCGGCACGGTTCCAAGCTTGAAACCGACGTCGAACGGAATCCCGAAACCGCCGACCCGGGCGTCAAAGGTGTACGCGGGAAGCGGCAGTCCGACACGACTCACGACTCCACTCGCGGGAAGATCGGCGAGCATTTCGTCGCTGTCGATGTCGAGCTCTCCCAGCGGACCGGTAAGCACATTGAGCGGAATCGTCGCCGCCCCGACCGTTACGCCGACTCCGAAGCTCGGCGGCATGCTGAAAAGCTGTCCAATATATGCGTCCGACCAACCGAGCCCCAGGGTGTTGTAGTGCGATAGCGAGCCGACGATTCCCGAACCAAGCTCATTGAGCGCCCGCTCGATCCTCTGCGTCTCCTCATCGATATCGTTAGCGAACGCCGCCCCGACGAATAGCAAACCAACCAGCAGCAGCGCTGCAAAGCGTTTTAGCATCATACCATCTCCTCCTGCATACTCCCGCAGTGTACCACGGGAGGTGCAGAATATCGCGTGCGCGGCATGCGGTAAACCGCAAAAACGGCGCGTTTATCGCTGCTTAACATTCTGCGGTGATACAATGCGGTGCATGGAGCGGTTCGTGCTGGTGGTGGAGGATGATGAGGATATCGCGCGGGTGGTACGGGGCTATCTCGAGCGGGCCGGCTACTCCGTGAGAACGGTCGGCGACGGAACGGCCGGCTTGTACGAGGCGCTGGAAGGCAGCCGGCGGCCCGACCTGATCGTCCTCGACTGGATGCTCCCGGGAACCGCCGGGCCGGCGTTCATGAAGCGGCTCCGCGCCAGGCGTGCGATACCGGTCATTATGCTCACGGCGAAGGGGGAAGAAGAGGACCGGTTGACCGGCTTCGAGTACGGAGTCGACGACTACATCGTGAAACCGTTCAGCCCGCGCGAGCTCGTTGCCCGAGTGAAGGCGGTCATGAGCAGGAGTGCGGCTGCCGGGTCGAGTAACGATTCGGCGACATCCGGCGCCCCGGTAGCAATCGGTGGGGGCGGGCAACCGGGAACGCGGCGGCTGCGTTTCGGCGCGCTTCACATCGACCCGGAAACGCGCCTGGTCCATCTCGGTGACCGCGAAATCGAGTTGACGACGCGGGAGTTCGAGCTGCTGCTGGCGCTCGCGCGCTCGCCGAAGCGGGTGTATACGCGTGACGAGTTGCTTTCGAGGATCTGGGGCGAGGATTACGTCGGGATCGACCGCGTCGTTGATGTGCACGTCTCGAACCTGCGTTCGAAGCTCGCCGCGGGGGCGGGGGTAGACCCCGGCGCCCGGCCGGGCCACCATCCGACATACATAGAAACGGTGCGCGGTGTGGGCTATCGCTTCGCCGTCGAGGAGGACGATTGATGGGCGAGAGAGTGTGGGGTCGCGCCGGATCGGACCGAAGCCGGAGCGCGGCGGTGGAAGGCCGGCATGCGAGAGGCCCCGGTATTTCGATCCGTCTGTTTCTCTCCTACGTACTGGTGCTCGTAATCGCCGGAATCGTTCTCTTTCTTGCGAGCGAGGCTGCGGCCCCGCGTTTCATTGAGATGCACCGCGGCCCGGCCATGCACGGGATGGGGGGAATGGGCGACATGTCGATGAGAATGCAGGAAAACGTGGTGGAGCTTCTCGATTCCGCGTACCGGCGGGCGATGCAGCGAGCGCTCCTGCTCGGCCTCGGCGTGGCGCTCGCCGTCGCAGGCGGTGTGAGCTTCCTTCTCAGCCGGCGTCTCAGCGATCCGCTTCGAAGCATGGAGCGGGCGAGCGGGCGAATCGCCGAGGGGAACTACGGGGAGCGGCTGGACGAGTCCTCTCCCGGTGAGGTCGGCGAGCTGGCCGCGGCGTTTAACAGGATGGCTGCCGAGCTGGAGCGGGTCGAAGAGCGTCGGCGATCCCTTGTTGCGACGGTCGCCCACGAGTTTCGTACGCCGCTCTCCAGTCTCCGCGGGTATGTGGAAGGGTTGCAGGATGGGGTCTTCGAAGCCGGTCCGGAAACCCTCGAATCGTGCTCGCGACAGATCTCGCGTCTCGGGCGACTCGTGGACGATCTGGCGCTCATCTCACGGGTGGAGGCTGGAGTGCAGGAGGTGAGCCCGCGGGAAACCCGGCTGTCGGCACTCTTCAGGCAGCTCGAAGCCGATCAGAGTACGGCGTTCGCCGAGAAGGGCGTCCGGCTGCAGGTGCCGGCGGCGCGCGGCGCGGCGGCGAACGACGATGTGGTCTTCGCCGACCCGGATCGGACGGGTCAGGTGCTGTCGAATATCGTCCGGAACGCACTTCGGCACACGCCGCCGGGCGGTCAAGTTGTCGTGCGAACCGCATACAGCACCGGCGCCGAGGTGGCCGGCCGTGATCGGATCGGCACCCCGTCGGTGACCCCGGACACCGCACGTGGTGAGCCGCTCGGCTCCCCCGGGGTATCGGCCGGCCCGCCGGTCGCGGAGCTGCCGTACGTAGTCGTCGAGATATGCGACAGCGGTGAAGGCATCGCGGCGGAGGCGCTTCCGCACATCTTCGAGCGCTTCTATCGAGCCGACGCAGCTCGGTCGCGGTCGGACGACGACGGGGCGGGCATCGGTTTGACTATCTCGAAGTACTTCGTTGAAGCGCAGGGCGGTCGTATTGCCGCCGAAAGCCGGCCGGGCGAGGGTACCGTAGTGCGATTCTCGCTGCCGCGTTTCAGCCGGGTTTAGTATTGGCACACGAGAATTCGCCGAATCCGGAGAATCGCCGCCCCGCCGGGGAACCTGCGCGGCGGCGATCCGTTGTTTCGTTTTCCGCGATTCGACTTGTACTTATATGTCCTGGTAGAGTGCAAACTCGTACGGATGGGGGCGAGTGTCCACCTCCATGACCTCGTTGTCGTGCTTGTACTCGATCCAGGTTTCGACCACATCCTTGGTGAAGACATCCCCCTTCAGCAGGAACTCGTGGTCGACGGCGAGGTGCTCGAGCGCCTCGCGGAGACTGCCCGGGGTTTTCGGTACCTTTGCCGCTTCGGCCGGCGGCAGATCGTAGATGTTCTTGTCGAGCGGCTCACCGGGATCGATTTTGTTCTGGATCCCGTCGACCGCCGCCATGAGCATGGCACTGAAGGTCAGGTACGCGTTGCCGCTGGGATCGGGGCAGCGGAATTCGAAACGCTTCGCCTTCTCGCTCTGGCTGTACATCGGAATGCGCACCGCCGCCGAGCGGTTGCGGCTGGAGTAGGCGAGGTTTACCGGCGCTTCGAAGCCGGGAACGAGGCGCTTGTAGCTGTTGGTGGTCGGATTGCTGAACGCGAGCACGCTCGGGGCATGCTTGAGCAGACCGCCGATCGCGTAGAGTGCGGTTTGCGAAAGGCCCGCATATCCATCACCATAGAACTGGTTCTTCCCATCCTTCCAGAACGACATGTGAATGTGCATGCCGCTTCCGTTGTCGTTCCACAGCGGCTTCGGCATGAAGGTGACCACCTTGTTGTGCGCACGGGCGGTATTCTTAATGACGTACTTGTACTTCAGCAGGTTGTCCGCCATCTGCACGAGCGGGGCGAAGCGCATGTCTATTTCGCACTGTCCGCCGGTAGCCACTTCGTGGTGCTGCGCCTCGACCGCCACGCCGAGCGACTCGAGGGTGAGCATCATTTCGCTTCGGAGGTTCTGAAGGCTGTCGGCCGGCGGGCACGGAAAGTAGCCTTCCTTGTATCGTAGCTTGTTTCCGAGGTTCGGCTCCTCCATCCTGCCGGAGTTCCATCGGCCCTCCACCGAATCGACGAAGTAGTAGCCGCAGTGCTCGTTCTGGTCGTAGCGGATATCGTCGAAGACGAAAAACTCCGCCTCCGGGCCGAAGAAGGCGGTATCGCCGATTCCGGTCGACTTCAGGTAGTTCTCCGCCTTCCGGGCGACGCTGCGCGGGTCGCGCGTGTAATCCTCGCCGGTGACCGGATCGCAGATGTCGCATGTCATTACGAGCGTTCGGGCGGTCATGTACGGGTCTATGAAGGCGCTGTCGGGTACCGGCTTGACGATCATGTCGCTTTCGTTGATCGCCTGCCAGCCGCGGATGCTCGACCCGTCGAATCCCATCCCTTCGCGGAACGTATCCTCGTCAAGCTCGTGTGCCGGTATGCTGAAATGCTGCCAGATACCCGGGAAGTCCATGAAGCGAAGATCGACGACCTGGACCTTCTCCTTCTCCATCAAGCTCAGAATCTCCTTCGGAGTCTTCTCACTCATTCTCACATCCTCCTGCAGAACTGAATCGTGTCGTCGATCCTCCCCATGCCGCGGAGGCGGCACATGCAACCGAACGACATATTTATAGAATCTGTATGCGGAACGTAGCACACTCGAATCAGAAAGAAAAGTAGGTTGGACGAAAAAATAGAACATTCTTGTCGCCCATCATTGTCGATCCTACATACATGTAGGCTTTGGAGCGATGTTACGGTGGGTTTATGATGAGCTCGCGATAGAACTCGTGGATTCGCCCCATACATTCGGAGAGCAGCTCGAAGAACTCCGTCCCGCTGCCGGCGATTCCCACGGTGTGTGCCATCCGCGAGCGGGCGATATCGTCGGTTGGAAGCGCGTGCAGCTGGCGATCGCCGTACAGCTGCAGGAAGTGCTCGATCTTGCGAAGGAAGACGTAATCGTGACGGAGCTGTTCTGCCTGTTCGTGTTCAAGTAGTCCCGTTTCGGCGAGCGCGGAGAGTGCCGAAATGGTGTTACCGGTCAGGAGCTTCGCGTCTCGGTGAACGTTAATCAGTTGCAGAAGCTGCACGCCGAACTCGATGTCGCGTATACCCCCTTCGTCGTTCTTGATGTCGCGCGTTCCTATCCCGTCGGCGGGACTTTTTGCACGTACCGCGATCGAAGAGAGCGCGGCTACTGGGCTGTTCGCCGATTGCTCGACCGCAAGCCGGCGAAGGTGGGCAATGCCGGCACGGGCATCCGACGGAGAAACCGGTGTGGCAAACAACTCTCGTATGCCGGACATGAAGCGTCTGCCGACCGGCCGCGAGCCGCCGACCGGGCTCAACTTGAGCAGCGCCTGCTTCTCCCACAGTTGTGCCTCCGCACGGTAGTACTCCAGCGCCCGCTCCGCGGGTAGTACCAGTGCCCCCGCGATCCCGTGCGGACGCAATCGCATGTCGACCCGGTAGCACTGTCCCTCGGTGGTAAACTCGGTAAGATCGCGAATCAGCGAGCGAACGACTTCGGTGTAGGCTGCCGTCTCGCCGGATACCCCTTCCGGCTCGAAGACCGCAAGCAGATCGATGTCGGAGCTGTAGTTGAGCTCGTCGCCGCCGAGCTTCCCGAACGCGAGAATGGTAAGTCGCGATGCGCTTGCAGCGATCGAACGGCGTATCCTCGCAGGGGTTGCCGCGCCGGGAGACTCTCCCGTTCCTGTCGTGCCGTCCGGCGCTTTGCTCTCCTGCTCCGTACCTTCGGGACCGTCTTCCGGGGCCGCTTTGACACGCGGCTGTTGGGACCAGCGCCATACCTCCCGCGCCCACACCGCCTCGAGCCCCACGCGGACGACCGCGCGCGCCAGACTGCTTATCTCGGCGGTTACAACCGGCAACGCCGCGCCGAGGCAGATATCGCGTGTGCCGATGCGCAGAATATGCCGTTTCCGGAATCGTCTGAGTACCGCAAGCCAGGCATCCCGGTCGCGGGCGCGCACACGCTGCCATTCGGCTCTCAGCTCGCGGGCGAGCGCGTCATCGGAGTATGTCCGCTCGACCGTTTCCCGCTCCGTGATCCAGGCAAATACGTCCGGGTCGGAGGCGAGCGTATCGGAGAGAAACTGGCTTCCGGAGAATATGGTAAAAAGGATCTCCAATCGCTCCGGCTGATCGAGAATATCGGAGAGATGTCCTTCGGGATGCGGACACGAGCGCACGAAGCGCTCCCAGTTGTTCAGTGCCATGTCGGCGTCCGGCACGCGTGCGAGCGGGTCCCACACGAGAATCAGAACGCGCGAGAAACGGGCGTCATCGGCGACTATCCGCTGTATCTCGCAGATGTTGGCGAACGAACGCTCCGGGTTGCGTACGCCGACTCGTTCGAGAATCGCGTCGCGTCTCGATGCGGAAAGCGATCCGGATAGCACGAGATCGGCGGGGCCCCCTTCGACTTCGCCGGGAATCGCGTCGGCTCCGAGATGGCGCTCCACGAACGCCCGAACGAACGCCGTGTGGGTCTCGAAGTCGAGCTTAAGCTGCTGCACTTCCGAGAGCTCTTCTCCCCGTCGGTATCCGATGCGACGGGCGAGGTGGGCGCATTCGGGACTGTCGAACGGCGGCATGAAGAGGTCCTGCGCATTGCCGCGCAGCATGCGCAGTCCGTTGATGAGCCGGCGCAGAAAACGGTACGCGGCGATCATCGCATCGGCCTCCTCGGGCTCGATGGTTCCTTCGTCGCGGAGCGCCTCGAGCGCGTCGTGGATGCCTGGGCAACGCAGCGCCGGGTTGTGTCTGCCGCGTGCGATCTGAAGGATCTGTACGTTGTACTCGACGTCGACCAGGCCACCGGGACTGAACTTCGCATTGAGCCTGCCGCCGCCGAGTTTCTCCTCGAGCTGGGTGCGCCGCAGCTCGCGTACCGCGTCGATGCGTATGCTGTCGCGCTGATAGAGGATTTCGTCGCGAATCCGGATCACCCGGCGGCCGAGCTCGCTGTCGCCGTCGATCTGTCGCAGCCGCACCAGCGCCAATCTTTCGACCGCGTGAGCCGGCCCGTCGGCGGTGTAGTATTCGATGAAGCGCTCGAGCGTGCAGGCGAGCGGGCCGTCTTCGCCGTAGGGGCGCAAGCGAAGATCGGTCTGGAAGATGCCTTCGCGGCGTGCCCGAATATATGCCGTCGCGGTACGGAAGAGATACTCGAAGAACTCTGCATTCCGGATCTTCTCCGGTCCGTCGGTCGAGCCCGAATCGCTGTAGACGAAGAGCAGCTCGATGTCGGAGGCGTACCCGCGAGCAGACCCGCCGAGTTTGCCGAGGCCGAAGGTGGCGTAGCGTGCCGGCAGCCCTGCTGCGGTGCGCGGCGTACCGTACCGGCCGGTTGTCGTCTCCCAGGCGAGCGAGAGTGCCGCTCG
>SLAN01000225.1 GCA_007126865.1 Spirochaetales bacterium
AGGCCGGTGCTCGCGACCGGTACTACCGCGGCGGTGAGCACGCGAATACATCCGTGGAGCATGTCCGCCGCGTTCTGGAATCGCTCGACCTCGGTAACGCGCGAATCCTCGCCGGTGTCTTTCCCGAGGAAACGGGGGAAGCGATTGCTGTCGGAGGCGGTTTCTGCTTCTGTCATATCGATGTTGACGTCTATCAGGGAGCACGGGATGTTACCGAATGGGTGCTTCCGCGGCTTAATCGTGGCGGCGTTATCGTGTACGACGATTACGGATTCTACGGATGTGAGGGGGTGACCGAGTTCGTAAACGAGATTGCCGCGACAGCAGGCCTCGTGGTAGTGCACAATCTGAACGGTCATGCCGTGATTGTAAAAGCCTGAGGGATTGAAAATCGGCACGGTAATCCGCTACATTACCGCCGATACCCGGTATGAAGCGGTCAGTAATGTATTGGACTCCGTACGACAGACCATCGCGCCGTCGATATGTCCTCCTCACGATTGGCCTCCTCGCTCTTACCGCGAGTGCAACGCACCACGGAGAACTGCCGCACGACACCCGCCTGACCGGCTATACCGTTTCCCGCACCGAAGGCCGTACCTCTGCGTATTGGGCCGGAAGCGACCGGTACTTCCCTAATCTCGCCAACTATCTTGAAGCGGACGATCCCAGCCTTCAGCTTTACCGGGAGCCGATAACGCGCGAAGCGGTCACCGATTTCTTTGTCTCGGTGGTCGGATCGGAGGAGATCGTCGTACCGGTGCTCAAGAACGCGGATCGCAACGATATACCTCCCACTCTCGCGTTTACCATCGCGTATATCGAGAGCAGCTATCGCACCAACGTCGTTAATCGGAACGCCCCGAACAGCCATAATCGTTATCCGAGTACCGACCGCGGTCTTTTTCAGCTGAACGACAGAAGCTTTCCGCATCTCTCCGATGACGATTTCTTCCACCCCGACACGAACTCTCACTATGCGATGGAGCACCTCCGTTACGCGATGAACCGGGCGGGCGAGGATTACCGAACGGCGATAGCGATCTACAATGCGGGCGAAGGACGTGTGCTCGCCGGAAACACCCCGGCGAGTACCCAGCGGTACGTTCGAAGAGCATCGCAATACCGTGCCTCGCTGCTGTCGCGGTTTCGGGCGTTCATCGAGCGTCACTTTCCTACCGAGCCGCAAGAGATCGCCGGCAGCTGACGTTCGAGCCGGCTACCGATTGCCGACCTCAATGTCACGACTCGCTAGAAATGTCCCTGTAGCCGACTTGCATTGACACCGCTCGATCCGGTACGTAGTGTAGCGCTCTATGGTAGTAGTCCTCGAGCACGACATTCGCGACAGTCACAAGCAAAGGATACGTGAGTTTCTCGAGCAGCACGGTTTTCAGGTTCGCGAGATCGTCGGCGTCGAGGAGACTATCTTCGGTGCGGTCGGCCAGGTAAGTATCGATATTCGTGACGTCGAAGTGCTGCCCGGTGTCGACAAGGTCGTCCCGATCAGTAAGCCGTACAAGCTGGCGAGCCGGGAGCTGAAGAAGTCGGACAGTGTCGTCCATGTCGGCCGGATCGCGTTCGGCGGACCGCGAATGACGGTTGTCGCAGGGCCGTGCGCGGTGGAAGGGCGTGACGAGATCATGGAAGCCGCCCGCATCGTACGGAAGTCGGGAGCGGTCATGCTCCGTGGAGGTGCATTCAAGCCGCGTACGTCACCGTACAGCTTTCAGGGTCTCGGCGAGGAGGGGCTGCGTTACTTGAAAGAAGCGGGTGAGGCGAACGGAATGCCGGTCATCTCCGAAATCGTCTCGCCTCTCCATGTCGATATGATGTGCGACTATGTCGATATGTTTCAGATCGGCACCCGGAACATGCAGAACTTCGAGCTTCTGAAAGCCGTCGGTGCGGCCGGGAAACCGATTATGCTCAAGCGTGGGCTTTCCTCCACGATCGAGGAGTGGCTCATGGCTGCCGAGTATCTGCTCGCGCACGGCGCCGAGGATGTCATTCTCTGTGAGCGCGGCATTCGCACCTTCGAGACGTACACACGGAACAGTCTGGATATTTCGTCTATTCCGGTTGTGAAGAAGCTGAGCCATCTGCCGATCGTGGTCGATCCGAGCCATGCCACCGGTATTCGCGCCAAGGTACCACCGGTCGCACGTGCGGCAGTCGCCGCCGGAGCCGACGGCATAATTGTCGAGGTCCACCCCGATCCCGACCGGGCGCTCAGTGACGGGGCGCAGAGTCTCTTCCCCGAGCAGTTCGAAAAGCTGATGCGTGATATCGAGGCGATGACTCCGGTGGTCGGCCGGGAGCTCATGAGGCTACCCGAACCGCAGGAGAGCCGTCCCGCCTTTCGCGGCACAGATCGCACCGAGCATGAGGCGGTTCGGGTTGCGTTTCAGGGCGAACGCGGTGCCTACAGCGAGACGGCGTTGTTGCGCTACTTCCAGTCACGCGAGACGGTGCCCAAGCCGGTTTCGAGCTTCCGCGACGTCTTCACCGCCGTACTCGAGGGACATGTCGAGTACGGCATGGTCCCGCTCGAGAACAGTCTCGCCGGAAGCGTTCACGAAAACTACGATCTGCTCCTGCAGTTTCCGGATATCCGCATTGTTGCGGAGACGCAGATACGAGTTGAGCACTGTCTCATCGGGAGACCGGAGGCGGAGCTGTCCGGCATTCACACCGTTTACTCACATCCGCAAGGCCTGGCTCAGTGCCGCGCGTTCCTGGAAGAAAGCGGCTTCACGCAGATGCCGTACTACGATACCGCGGGCTCCGTTGCCTGGATTGCCGGCTGCAACGATGACGGGGTTGCCGCGATTGCCTCGGTCGACGCCGCACGGATTTACGGCATGAAGGTTCTGCGCGAAGGAATCGAGCAGAACCCACACAACTACACCAGATTCGCGGTCATCGCGAGGCTCGAGCATCCGGATGTCGATCGACCGAATCGATGCTCGCTCGTGCTCTCCACACCCGATTCGCCGGGTGCACTGTCAAGGTGTCTCAACGTGTTGGCTTCGTACGAGCTGAACCTCAAGAAGCTCGAGTCTCGTCCGATTCCGGGAAAGCCGTGGAGCTACATGTTCTATCTCGATGTCGAAATCCCCGACGATATGTCGCGTTTCGAGCGAGGGATCGCGGAGTTCGCGAGCTACACAGAGGATTTCCGGTTGCTCGGTAAGTACCGCGTTTGATTAACTGCTGACGAAATGAAGCTATCGATTGCCGGCGCCGCTATGCGCCGGTGCTTCCCCTGTCGCTCACGCCGAGTTTCCGCATCTGTTCCGCCTCCTCCTGTCGAGCGACGAAGTCGTGCCGCAGCTGGTTGGCGCGAATAATGCTGTTCCGAATCGATGAGAGCTCGATCTTGATACCGCGGATCTGGGGCCTCTGCGCGGGCGGGGTGTTCGTCTTGAAAAACTGATCGAGGCCGTTCAGCGTGCGGTGAAACATCTGCACCTGTTCGATTGTCTTCGTAAGGAACGGCAGGATCTGTGCTTCGCCTGCCGCCTCCAGGCGCGAGGCGGCGCGGCTGTTCGGGTTCAGGAGGACTGCCAGCTGTTTCGCTTTTTTGCTGATCTCGTTCATGAGCGCGTGGAAATCGACCTCTTCGGTGTGCCGTGCGGAGGTCGTGATGTCGGAATAGCTGATGTTGTAGATGGTGGGAGGGGGACCGCCGTAAGCGGTACGATAAAGCCACCGTTTAATACGCACCCAGATCCCACGCCGGCGTGACTCATAAACCTCACTCGACTCCTGGAGCTTCTCGACACAAGCCTCGAGATGACGGCTCGAATTCGCGATCGCACGCACAGCATCGAGTAGCACGCTCTTCAGATTCTCTTTCTGCTCGCGGCGCTTGTTCTCTTCCGGACCGGAGTCGTGCTCGATCGCCTGAAGCTTCGCCTGTCGAAGCTGTCGTCCACGCTCGGTGAAATCCTCTTCCACGATTTCGCGGATCAACTCCGGGTAGAACGGCTCGCGGAGATCGGAGCTCTTGTACGCTTTCTTGATGTTCGACACCACCGGATCGATGTGCTCGGGGCTCACGTCAGGCTGTTCCATGCGTTCGGTAACCCGTTGGCGCACTTCGAGCTTATACTTCTCGCGCCGGTACGAACCGATTCTCTTCAACAGATCCATGATCTTCCGCTGGGACCGGATCAGCTGATTGAGGTTATCGTTGACAATGCTGACAGCCATGTGATCCGGGGTTTCCCGCAGACGGCCGACCTGCTCGCCGAGAAGGCCCGTCGAATAGTGCGACGAGTGGGGAGAAAGCTGGTTCCACTTCCAGAAACCGACCATATCGGCCAGTCGTTTCAACTCCGGCATGCTCAGACCGTCGACGTTGAACTGGTAATAGTTGTTAACGTAGTCGAGCATGGCGTCGTAGTAGCTCAATCGTGAACTGAGCCGGTGTTCTTTTTCCCCTTCCGGTACTTTGGAGTTTTCCGGGGCGTCAACACCGGAAATCTTGTGCTCGTGGGCGTACGGATCCTCGGAGATTATGGAGTTTCGATGGAGCAGCTGCACGATCCCGTTGTACGCGGTGTGGAACACGCGCAGCTCCTCTTTCAGTTCGGAGATCTCATGCTGTTCGAGCCGTGCCCGTCGCGCTTCGAGTGTCTGTTCGAGCTGTTCGGTAAACCCCGGAGCCATTATTCTCCATTATGTTGAAATTTCGGTGTGCAATCAATCTGACGTCCGCCGCCTTCAATCGTCCGGTCGAATTCGGCCGTAATGCCTTTTGCAATGAAACACTTCATACCGTTATCGATCGCGCGTACCGTCGCGGTCACAGCGATAATAGCGTCGCTCATCGTCACAGCTTGTGATCTCTTCGGTCCCGACCGCGGAGTAACCGTGAGTGCACCGGAGCTTCCCGACACGCTTCGAGATGCATTCGGCGCAACGACCTTTATATTGGTGGTCGACGGAGAGGAGATCGCCCGTCTCGAGACGGGCGAAATTCGAACACTTCGTATTCCGGCAGGGCGACCCGTTGCCGTGCAGGCGTTTCCGGTGGTCGGCGGACGTATCGACGTCATACGCCCGGCGGGAGCCATCGTCGCCGGGAGAAACGACGCGGGGGTCGCTCTCAAATGGGCCGACGGAGTACTCGCGGAGATCGCCGCGCGATTACGGGCGGGCGGTGTTCCGCTCGGGGGTGTCAATCTGCAGCGGCTGGCAAACGAGATCCGCGAGCGAGCCGGCACCCGGCAATGGTCGATCGATGTGGATGCGGTCGTCGAGGCACTTGCACACGAAGAGATGAACGTCCGGCTTCTCGAACCGCGCGGTGGAGCGGGGGTCGAGGTGCCGGTCGGGGGAGATGAGTGGGTTGCCGCCGACGCATTGCTTCCGGAAGCGGTACCTGCGGCGGACGGCCTGCTCGTATTGGCGAACCTTTCGCCCGGTGTGCATGTCTACGGCCGGCGGAACGGCGAACGCCGGGTACGGATATCGGTCGGTGACAGCGGGCAGGCCGGGTGGATCTTCGAGTGAGGCCCCACGCAGGCCGTTGTCTATTTCACGACGAAGTTAACCAGCTTGTTCGGCACCACGACCGTTCGAACCGGTGTGCGCCCCTCGAGATACCCCTGGATCTTCGGGATCGCGCGCGCCTGTGCCTCGATCCGGTCCTTCCCGGTATCTCGGGCGGTCTCGAATTCCGCCCGCACCTTGCCGTTCACCTGTACCGCGATGGTGAGGGTGTCGTCGTGGGTAAGCGACTCGTCGTAAGAAGGCCATTCGGCGAGCGAAACGGGAGACCGGCAACCGGCGCGTTCCCAGAGCTCTTCGGCGAGATGCGGTGCGTACGGCGCGAGCAGCCGGATGAACGGCTCCCAGATATCACGGTGAAGAGTCTGCTGCTTGAACAGCTCGTTGACGAAGATCATCATCTGTGAGATTGCGGTGTTGAAATCGAGGCTTTCGGTGTCCGACGTGACCTTCTTGATCGTCTTATGCAGCAGTCGAACGAGCTCGCTCGGCGAGGGATCGTCGAGAATTTCCCGCTCGGCGATGCGCCACACCCGATCGAGAAAACGATGTACGCCCTGCAGCCCGTTTGTCGACCACGGCTTCGACGCCTCCAACGGCCCCATGAACATCTCGTATACACGCAGCGTGTCGGCGCCGAACGACTCCACCACTTCATCCGGGTTCACGACATTCCCGCGTGACTTGGACATCCGGTAGCCGTCCGGCCCCATGATCACGCCCTGATTGACCAGCCGCCTGAACGGTTCGTCGGTGTTCACAACACCGATATCGAAGAGCACCTTATGCCAGAACCGCGCGTAGAGCAGGTGCAGAACCGCGTGTTCCGCTCCCCCTACATAGAGGTCGACCGGCATCCAGTACTCGATCTTCTCGCGAGCGGCGAACTCGCTGTCGTTGTGCGGATCGAGATAGCGAAGATAGTACCAGCAGGAACCGGCCCACTGCGGCATGGTATTTGTTTCGCGCCGGCCCGTTCGCCCGGAGCCGTCCGGGCACTCGCAATGTACCCACTCCTCCACGCGGGCGAGCGGTGACTCGCCGGTACCGGCCGGTTTATAGCTTTCCACCTCCGGCAACGTAACCGGAAGCTGATTTTCGGGAACCGGGCAGATTTGCCCCTCTTCACCGCAGTGTACGAGTGGGATCGGTTCTCCCCAGTACCGTTGGCGCGAGAATATCCAGTCGCGCAGCTTGTAGTTCACCGCGAACTCGCCCTTACCGAGTTGCTGCAGCCATTCGACGATCTCGCGCTTGACCGTCGCGGTATCCTTGCCGTCGAAATGGCCGCTGTTCACGGCGACGCCGTCGCCGGTATACGCGTTTTCCCCCGGTTCAGCGGAGCCGACGGAGACCTCAGCGGCCGGCTCGGCAACTACTTTGCGGATGGGGAGGTCGTACATGGAAGCGAACTCCCAGTCGCGCTCGTCGTGAGCGGGAACCGCCATGATCGCGCCGGTTCCATAGCTCATGAGGATGTAGTCCGCCACCCAGATCGGTATGCGCTCTTCGTTTACCGGGTTAATCGCGTATGCTCCGGTAAACGCCCCGCTCTTATCCTTGGCGAGATCGGTTCGCTCGAGATCGCTTTTCTGCAGCGCCCGCTCGACGTAATTGCGCACCACGTCGGTCTGCCCGGAGGTCGTGATCTGTGCCACGAGTGGATGTTCGGGCGCGAGCACCATGTACGTCGCGCCGAAGAGAGTATCCGGGCGTGTGGTGAATACCTCGATCTCGGACTCGGCCTCCGACGGCGGCTCGGCGAGGGCGAATCGAACATTGGCCCCCTCGCTTCTTCCGATCCAGTTGCGCTGCATGGCCTTTATGCTTTCAGGCCAGTCGAGATCCTCCAGGTCTTCGAGCAGTCGGTCGGCGTACTCGGTAATGCGAAGCATCCATTGTCGAAGCGGTTTTCGCTCCACCGGGTAGTCGCCGCGTTCGCTGCGTGGCCCGTCGGGAGTAGTTATGACTTCCTCGTTGGCGAGAACGGTTCCCATATCCGGGCAGTACCAGACGGGCACCTCTTCCATGTAGGCGAGACCGCGCTCATAGAGTATCAGGAAGATCCATTGAGTCCACTTGTAATACTCCGGCCTATGTGTGCTTATCTCCCGGTCCCAGTCGTAGGAGAGACCGAGGCTCTTGATCTGGACGCGAAATCGATCGATATTCTTCTCGGTCTCTTCGCGCGGATGAGTACCGGTTTGAATGGCGTAGTTCTCCGCCGGTAAGCCGAAGCTGTCGAATCCCATCGGATGCAGCACCGCGTATCCGTTCATCCGTAGAAAGCGCGTATATATGTCGGTCGCCGTGTATCCCTCGGGATGACCGACGTGCAATCCGCTCGAGGAGGGATACGGGAACATGTCGAGCACGTAGCGTCGCTTCTCGCGCGGTATGCTCTCGTCCTCGACGACACGGAAGGTTTTGTTTTCCTCCCAGTATGCCTGCCATTTCTTCTCGATCTCGGTAAACGGATACCTGCTCATGGTTGCGAATAGTATCGGCAAGAACGAACCGAGGTCAACGAACGCACTATCCGCCGGCCGTCGCCCGTACGCAGGTCGGCCGTAAGCGGGCCGACAGAATCAGAGCCGACAGAATCAGAGAGAGCGGTAGCGTAACAGCAGAACCACGACCACGGCAGCATCAAAAAAGAGAGAGCGGTAGCGTAACAGCAGAACCACGACCACGGCAGCATCAAAAAAAAGAGGCCCAACACGCAACTCCGGGGAGAAGTCGGTGTTGGGCCGAAAAAAACCCCTCAGGAAAGGAGGTAAAACCTGAGGGGCAACGCGAAAAAAAAGACACGTACAACCACACGACCGCAAATGCCATGCGTGTGAGGAAGCCGCGCCGTTACCGGACAACGTCCGGCTACGGAGGTGGCGACTTACGCGACTCTCCTCGTGACGCTGACGTTCTCGCCGGTGGGGCAATCAGACCCGTGATCG
>SLAN01000106.1 GCA_007126865.1 Spirochaetales bacterium
TAGGCACCGGCGATCGAGTATTCCTGTCCGAAGAGCAGGGCGATCGCCGCTCCGCCGAAGATACCACCGGCGAGACAAGCGAGGCCGAACGTCAGCGACACCGCTCCGACGAACGGATCGCGGTCTACCGGCGCATCGGTGGTGGGCTCCCCGAAGAGAATCGTCGAGTACTTCACGAACGACAGGAGGGTGCCGAAATTGATGATGAACATACCGAGCTCACCGAGCTCTCCCTGCATACCGCGCTGGATAAAGTACTTGGAGATGCTGCCGTTGAAAAACGGCGCCCCGGTTATGCCGAGCACGCCGGCGAGCGCAGCAATACCAACGATCGGCATTCGCCGGAACACGCCGCGAATCTCGTTGTAGTAGCGCGTGCCGTACTCTTCGATGATGATCCCGGCGGTAAGAAAGAGCAGCCCCTTGAACAGTGCATGGTTAACGATATGCATCAAACCGCCCCAGTATGCGACTTCGGGGCCGAGATTGAGCCCGAGCACGATCAGACCGACCTGGCTCACCGTATGGTAGGCGAGAATGAGTTTGATGTCCTTCTGCGCGATCGCGAGGAGGAAACCGACGACCGCGGTGATGAATCCGACAACCGCAAAGAACGGCGCCGCGTCGATCGCCGGCGAGAAGACCCACTGCATCCGAACGAGGAGATAGACGCCGAACTTTACCTGCACACCCGACAGAATCGCAGAGACGATACTCGGAGCGCTCGGTGCCCCGTGTGCCCGCGGCAGCCAACCGAACAGCGGCATGAGCGCCGCCTTCAGCGCGACCGCCGTCATAATGAACGCGTACGGAACGACGACACTCCTCGGGTCGGACAGCTCACCGATGCGCGTGTGCAGCCCGAAGAGGTCGAGCACGCCGGTGGTACGATACAGGTAGCCGATTCCCAGCAGCATGAACGCCATCGCAATGAAGTTCATCATCAGGTAGAAAATGCCGTCGTAGACCGATTGCCTGTCCTTCTTGTACATAATCAGGATCGCAATCGTCAGCATTCCGAGCTCGAAGAGAACGTAGATGTTGAAGATATCGCCGCTGAGAAAGGCCGCGATGATCGCCGTCTCCAGAAGCATAATCAGAAAGAGAAACGTGTTGTCCATGTAGGAGGCGCGCGTGCTGAAGACAAAGGTCCCCAGCATGAACAGGGCGGTCAGCAGCACAAGCGGTGCGGACAGCTCGTCGGCCACGAGCTTGATCGCAATCCAGTCCTCCCAGCCGGCGATCAGCTCGACAACCTCGGCTCCCCATCGCACCTCCACAAAGAGGGCAAGGGCGAAAAACGCGACTACCGCCGTGGTCAGCAGGCCGAGCAACTGAAACGCGCGGCGAGGGAGGAAGAATCCGAATGCCGCGACCGTAACGGGCAGCAGCGCGAGAAGATGCAGCGGTATCGTCGGTAGGCTCACCATGAAGATCGTTCTGCTCCGTTTATCTGTTTCGCCAGATGAGGATGTCCCAGTCGGAGGTGTCATACCGGTAGGCCACCCGCATTGCCATGGCCAGGCACATAGCGGTGACCGACACCCCGATAACGATAGCGGTAATCATGAGCGCCTGCGGTACGGGGTCAGCCATGACCTCTACCGGCGTACCGGCGATCGGCGGCTTGCCGTCGGACGGGTAGTTGGCCAGCATGAAGAAGGAGATCGCCGCCAAATCCATAACGCCGACAGAGATTACGGTCTTGATAATGTTGCGTTGGGTCAGCGCCCCGTACAGCCCGACGAAAAAGAGCAGCACCGTCAGGTGCGAGACATCAAGCATTCCAATCAGCGCCATGACTTTCCCACTCCTCGAAAGAACGCGAATCGAAAAACGACGACGGAAAGCCCGAGTCCTACCTGCAGGCCGATGAGAATGTCCATCAGCGTCAGATAGGCGATCTGATACTCGGGATGGTCATTCACGAAGCCGGTAAACAGCAGCAGAATCGGCCCGAGCACGATGAGCGCGAGAAAGAGTCTCTCCCAGCCATGTACCGTCTCATCGCGTATATCCTCCACCGGGAAGACTACGTAGCGGGCGATGAAGACCGATGCGAGCGTCGCGCCGCCCTGAAATCCACCCCCCGGCGTGTAGTGGCCGTTTATTATGATGTAGAAGCCGAGCATAAGTATGAACGGATAGAGTATCGATACGACCACGCGGGTGATCGTCGACGGTTCGCTCAGCTCGCTCATGTCACTCATTGCCGCCTCCGTCACGGTCGCCGGTGTCGTCGATACCGTCATCGCCGTGATATCCCGGAAGAAACTGGAGCATGCCGATAATCGCGGTGAGCAGAATGAGTGCCTCGAGTAACGTGTCGTACATTCGGTAGTTCAGAAGCACCGCGGCCACCCCGTTTCGGGCCGAGGTGTCGTCCCGGAAGTTCGCGGTTACGTACTCGTAGAGAACCGGATCGAGGCGTTCGTCGTGTCGCACCGTCACCGCGGTCACCACGATGAAGAGGAAGAGCGATACGAACGCGAGCGCTATGTATCTCACGGTAATTCCTCCGGTGAGTAGTAGACGAAGTTCACTCCCATGCCTGCGCCGAAACGGCGCATCTGGAACACCAGCTCCATTTCGACGACCATGTAGTCGTCGACAACTCCGTAGATCGTGATCGTATTCAGACCGGTTTTCATAACGAGGTGATACTGCGGATCCCGGAGTACGTCGTTCAGCGGGTCGTTCGAGAATACGAGCTGTACCTCACGTTCGCGACGCCGGCAGAACATTCTGATCTCGCGCATCGCGTCGGTTGACTTGATCTCGGAAATGAACCGGTCGTTTATGTCTTCGGGCAGCTCGGAAACAATGCAGATACGATAGAAGCGGTAGCGTTTGAGCGCCGTCAGATAGAGCAGAGTAACGAGGCCGCTGCCCATTACCACCTCGGCGATGGCGAGCTCGGGAGCGGCATAGACGAGAAAGAGCAGGGCGGCGAACAGCGAGAATATCGTCAGTGCGATGATCGAATGCCGCAGCAGCTTGGACTGTATTGCAATCGCGGCAAAGAGGATCATAAAGAGTACGATCGCGACATCAAGCATCGTGAATCGACCTCTCCGTTTTCCGCCGGATCAATGTCCTGGCGCGATACCCGTTGGCGTACGCCGAGCGCGCGATCGCGTGAGAGCCGACCGGAAGGGTAAGCATCTCGAATATAAGGATGAGCAGGATTTTCACCGAGAAGAGCGAAAAACCGGTAAGCACCATCGCGCCGATGAGGATGGTGATGAAACCCATCGATTCGACCTTCGACGTGACGACCAATCGGGCGTAGAATCGATCGAGCTTCAGGATTGCATACACGCCGAAGCCGAGCATAATCAGCCCGGAGATAATCAGCGTAGCCCCGATGATTGTCGGAATACGGCCGGCGATATCCATTACACGTTACCCGATCTTTCGATGTACCTCGCAATGAGCACTTTCGCGAGAAAACCGATAATGGCGAGGATGAGCGCTACGTCGAGGATATAGCTTTCATTGAAGTAGAGCGCCATGATTACCGCCGCGATCGTCACCTTGCTTGCGATCAGTCCGATACCGAGCAATCGATCCCACGTGGTCGGACCCATCGCGACCCGTACGATCGTGCCGAGAGTGAGTACGACGAGAGCGGACAGAGCCACAATTTCGATGCTCACTCAGTTACCTCCCTCCGTGTTATCGATGTCGTGCGGCCCTTGCGCCTCGATGACCGGTTTCACCGAATCGGCGAAGACGCGCTCGAAATTCCCTTTGATTATCTCGCCGGCGACTTCCGGGTCGTCGGTGTGACAATCCATCCATACGACTTTGAGCGTTCCGTCGTTGTAATCGATCGTGACCGTTCCGGGAGTCAGAGTAATCGCATTGGCGATAAACGTGCCGTGGAGATCGCTTCGCCTGCTGGTTGCGATTTCCACAATTCCGAGGCTCAGACGATTGGTCAGCGTCAACCGGATTGCCTGGAAACCCGCCTTGTAAATCTCCACGAACACCACCGCGATGTAACGAACGATTACCCACGGCCGGATGCGGAACCGGTCTGCATACGAGCCCTTAAGCAGGAACCGGTCGGTAACGATGAGGCTGATCAGGGCGAAGACAACACCCTGAATAATGACTTTCAGCTCGACGGATTCGTTCCAAAGAATCCAGCTTACCAGCAGGACTGCCAGTGTTACCGCCGAATTCCCGATTCTCTGCAGTGTGATGGGTACTTCCTCGCTTTCGTGATACGGAATCCGCGTGAGGGTACACCGAACTCGGCGGGGCCTTCAATAGCGCCCGGCGGTCGTTCGCCACCATCGAGTCCCGCCGGCCGTGCCGGCCGAATCACGTGCCGCCGCCTCCCGGCACCCGCCGGCGTCGGGCCCGTTCGAGCGCCGGCTCGAAGACCTCGAAAAAGCGGTCGAGCTGCTCGTGCGTTCCTACGGTTACGCGAACCCACTCCGGGAGGCCGAAGGATGCCAGCGGTCGCACCGCGACTCCCTCGTCGAGCATCTGTGCGGCGAACGGTGTCGCGTCGGACGGAAGCCGGATTGTAACGAAATTCGCCTGCGTTTCGAGGTATTCGACGTCGAGTGCCGCGAAACGCTCGTACAGCCTGCGCTTGCCCGTGCGGTTCACCTCGAGCGAGCGCTCGTAGTGTCCGCGGTCGCCGAGCGCGGCGTGGGCCGCCGCGATCGCCGCCCCGTTGGCGTTAAACGGCTGCTTCACCCGGCGCATACCTTCGATAACCTCGGCCGAGCCGAAGCCGTACCCTATGCGCAGCGCCGCAAGTCCGTAGACTTTCGAAAAAGTGCGTAACGCGAGCAGGTTCGGATAGCGATCGACGAGCCGGCGAGTGTCGAGGCGCAACTCATCATCATCCAGATAATCGTGGTACGCCTCGTCGAGAATTACGAGTGTCGCCGGATCGAGCGACCGGAGAATACGGTCGATCTCCGCCGGCGGCATGGCCGTTCCGGTGGGGTTGTTCGGGTTACAGAGCCAGACGATGCGGGTCTCCGCGCCGGTGGCTGACAGAATTGCATCGGCGTCGAATCGATAGTTCTGCATGGGCACCGGCCGGTACTCGGCGGCGAAAAGACGGGTGGCGTACTCGTACTGGCTGAAGGTGTGCCGGGCCGAAATGCTGTTCTCGCCGCGATCGAGGTAGGCCGCGCAGGCGAGCACCATGAGCTCGTCGGAGCCGTTACCGATAATGAGACGCGAGGGGTCGAGGTCGAGGGTGTCCGAAAGCGAGTGAAGCAACGGCTCGCCGAGCTGGTCGGGGTAGATATGCATCGATTCGGCTGCCGTGCGAAGGGCGTCGACCGCGACCGGTGAGGGGCCGAGGGGGTTCTCGTTACTCGACAGCTTGATCCCTCCCGGCGCGCGCTTGCCGGGGGTATAGGGCTTCATCGGCTCGATATTCGGCTTAACGTTCATGTGTCGGTTCCGCCGCTTCCGGAGCCCGTATCGTCGGTCTCACCGTTTCCGCCGCTTCCGGAGCCCGTATCCTCGGTCTCACCGGCTCCGGCACCGCGGCGGCTGTTCATGTTGGGCGGATTGTTTTTGAGATACTCGTGATCTTCGCTCATGTCGATGATGAGCTCGCTGAGTTTCATCTCCAGGCTGCTGTCGGTGGTCTTCGCGAAAATGAGGTCACGAGGATTATCGAAGAGCGCCTTGACCGCACGCATAATCCTGGTAATTTCTTCGTAGTCGAAGCCGTTCATGATGACGACTTTATTCTCAAGTGAAGGGTGCTTCTCACCCTGAGTATTCGCTTCGTCGGACATGGCGCAAGGATAGTCGCCGGGAGCGGCGAGTGACAAGCGGCTGCGGATGTGACGGTACGCGGTAGCCGTCGATCTGAGACGACCCGTGACGACGGATGCGATAGATAACGCTTGCCGATGCCATAGATTATGGAGATATTAGAAGTATGAACTACGATAGAATGACAGTCAAAGCACAGGAGGCGCTGCAGGCGGCCTCCAGCATTGTACAGGAGTACAAGCATGCAACCCTCGATGCGGATCACCTTCTACTTGCGATGCTCCGCCAGGACGGTGGGGTCATACCGCCGCTGCTCGACCGGATCGGAGTCGACCGGCACGCGGTGGAGGAGGAGGTCGAGCAACTGCTGAAGGCCAAGCCGAAGGTCCACGGCGAAGGTGCGCAGATGCAGCTCGCCTCCTCGATGACCGGCATCCTCAACCGCGCAGAGAAGGAATCCGGCGATCTCAAGGACGACTACGTCTCCACCGAGCATCTGCTGCTCGCGATTCTCGAATCGAAGCATGCGGCAGGGGAGAAGTGTAAGCGGCTCGGAATCACGCGCGACGCGGTCATGAGCGCGCTCAAGAGCGTGCGCGGCAACCAGCGGGTGACCGATCAGGACCCGGAGAGCAAATATCAGGTGCTCGACAAGTACTGCCGCGATCTGACCGCGCTCGCGCGGCGGGAGAAGCTCGATCCGGTGATCGGCCGCGATGAGGAGATTCGCCGGGTAATGCAGGTGCTCAGCCGGCGCACGAAGAACAACCCGGTGCTCATCGGTGAACCGGGGGTCGGAAAAACCGCGATCGCGGAGGGCCTTGCGCGCAGAATCGTCTCCGGCGATGTGCCCGACAGTCTGAGGGACAAACGGCTGCTCGGGCTCGATCTCGGAGCTCTCGTAGCCGGTACGAAGTTTCGCGGCGAGTTCGAGGAGAGGTTGAAGGGCGTGATCAACGAGATTTCGCAGAGCGACGGTCAGATCGTGCTCTTCATCGATGAGCTGCATACGCTCGTGGGCGCCGGCGCGGCCGAAGGGGCGGTCGACGCGTCGAACCTGCTCAAGCCGGCGCTCGCCCGCGGCGAGCTTCGCTGCATCGGTGCCACGACACTCGACGAGTACCGGCAGCATATCGAGAAGGATGCGGCGCTCGAGCGGCGCTTCCAGATGGTGATAACCGGGGAGCCGAGCGTCGAGTCGACCGTTGCGATCCTGCGCGGGCTGAAGGAGCGGTACGAGGTACACCACGGTGTGCGAATCACCGACGAGGCGTTGATTGCCGCGGCGACATTGAGCGATCGCTATATCACCGCGCGTTTCCTTCCGGACAAGGCGATCGATCTCGTCGACGAGGCGGCGAGCCGACTGAAGATGGAGATCGAGAGTCAGCCGGTGGAGCTCGACCAGCTCGAGCGCAGGATACTCCAGCTCGACATCGAGAAACAGGCGCTCTCGAAAGAGACCGACGCGGCGAGTACCGAGCGGCGTGAGAAAATCGAGCAGGAGCTCTCCGAGTTGCGCGGGCGTCGCGATGCGATGCAGCTGCAGTGGCAGAACGAGAAGAGCATTATCGAACAGATCCGGGAGCTCAAGCAGCGCATCGAGCAGCTCCACATCGAGGAAGCACAGGAGGAGCGAGCCGGGAATCTCAACCGGGCCGCGGAGATCAAGCACGGTCTTATTCCGCAAACACAGGTCGAGCTCGATCGAAAAACGCAGGAGATGGAGGATCTCTCCGCCGAGAACCGCCTGCTCCGCGAGGAGGTCACCGACGAGGACGTTGCCAAGGTGGTCTCGGCCTGGACCGGTATCCCGGTTTCGAAGATGCTCAAGAGCGAGATGCAGAAACTGCTCGAGTTGGAGAGCATTCTCGGTCGTCGCGTAATCGGGCAGGAGCGCGCGATTACCGCGGTCAGTGACGCGATCCGTCGCAACAAGAGCGGTCTCAGCGACGTGAACCGTCCGAGCGGTGTGTTCATGTTCATCGGTCCGACCGGTGTCGGAAAGACCGAGCTGGCGAAGACGCTCGCCGACTTTCTGTTCAACGACGAGCGCGCGCTCACGCGGATCGACATGAGCGAATACATGGAGAAGTACTCGGTCAGCCGTCTGATCGGTGCGCCTCCCGGCTACGTCGGCTACGAGCAGGGCGGTCAGTTGACCGAGGTCGTCCGGCGGCGGCCGTACTCGGTGCTGCTTTTCGACGAAGTCGAGAAAGCGCACCCCGACGTATTCAACGTGCTGCTTCAGCTGCTCGATGAGGGCAGGCTGACCGACGGTCAGGGGCGGCAGGTCGACTTCCGAAACACGATCATTATTATGACGAGCAACCTCGGGAGCGATGTGATCCTCGGTGCCGACGATCCGGAGGAGAGCTGGCCGCAGATCCGGCAGCTGCTTCACAACACGTTCAAGCCGGAGTTCCTGAACCGGCTCGACGAGATCATCATGTTCCACCGCCTGAGCGAGGAGCAGATCGCAAAGATCGTCGATCTGGAGGTCGCGCGGGTCAAGCAACGACTTGCCGAACGGAAGATGAAGCTCGATATTACACCGGAGGCACGGGCGCTGATCGCGCGCA
>SLAN01000059.1 GCA_007126865.1 Spirochaetales bacterium
AAAGCTCTTGCGGTTGAGTTCCTCCTCTGCGGTCTCTATTTCCTGTGCGATCGAGGACAGCTCTTCGTGGATGTCGATGACCGGTTGAAACACGGCGCTGTACTGCTCGGCTACCTCCGGATTTCGGCGGTAATGCTCGTAGGCGGCTTCGCCAATACTCTCGTAGTAAGCGGTGTTCTCTTTCTCGATCCGCCGAATCTGTTCGGCGTCGGTGGCAAGCTGTTCCTTAATTTCGGTGAGTCGGGCTTCAATTTCGCGGATTCGGGAGATCAGCGCATCGTAGCCGTCGGTGGTTTCGTCAATCTCGCGAATTTTATCGGTGAGTTCGTCAAACTGCGTCGATGTTTTCTCCGGCGCGGTTTCGAGCATTCGGTGACCGATCTGCCGGTACGACTCTTCTATCCGGCGCTGGTTCTCGGTGATTCGGGCTTTCGCTTGCTCGAGTTGTGCGTGAAAATCCGCCATGAGTTCCCCCTTCGCGCACGAATGCACACGTAGTACGGTAGGCACCGCTCGGGAGAGTGTCAAGCTTACGCCCCCGTAGCCGTGCGCCGTATTCGGAAGCTATATTACGGCTATGAGCCCGAGAAGGAAATATCCGGTCGAGCGAAGCGAAGAAGCATGGAGACAGGAGCTGACACCCGAGCAGTATGGGGTTCTTCGTAGAGGCGCCACAGAGCGTGCGTTTACCGGTGCCTACTACGCCACGAAGGAACCGGGGACCTACTATTGCGCCGGGTGCGGAAATACACTGTTCCTGTCAACCGCGAAGTTTGACTCCGGAACCGGCTGGCCGAGCTTCACCGAGCCCGCCGATTCGAGTGCAGTCGAGGAACGAGAGGATACCTCTCTCTTTGTGCGTCGAACCGAGGTCCTGTGCAGCCGCTGCGGCGGGCACCTCGGGCATGTCTTCTCCGACGGACCGCTTCCGTCAGGATTGCGATACTGCATGAACTCGGCGGCGCTTCGATTTGAGTCCGAGCGAGGTTGTGGCGGCGTCGACTCTCGCACATGAGGATCGTTCTTTCGCCGCAATAGTGGCTGAATCTGCTACAGGAGGCGGTCTCCGTTTTCTCTGCTCGCGCCCGGATCGTACGCCGCGACAGCGCAAGGCCCCGACTCGCAGGCCCGGCGGATCTGTACGGCCAGTTCCGTACGGTTGGCGGCCTCAAACGCCGCCATTGCCGCCGACACATGGCTTTTCACCGTGTATAGGCCGATGCCGAGTTTCTCGGCGATCGCTCTATTTGCAGCCCCTTCGGCGACAAGTCGTGCTACTTCGCTTTGCCGTCTTGTGAGCCGACGCAGCGGAAATGCCGGGTCGTCGCTCCTAATCTCCGGGTGCCGTTGTATGGTGGCAATCTCGTCGTCGCCGAGCAGTGAGACGAGATCCTGAGGCGATGCCCATACTCGACCGGCGAAGATGCAGGTTAGAAACGCGTCGACTTCCTTCGCAAGACCCGACGGATCAATGCGTCCGAACCATCTGTCGACCGCCGGTCGCGGAAGTATGCGGAGCGCTGCGTGGTCGGCGATAAGAGCGAACCCGCACCGAGACCTGTCGATCGCGCGTAACGCGTGTTGCAGCTGATCGGTGACTGTGGTAAGCGCACTTGCCCCGATAAGCAAGAAGAAGAACGTGTGCTGTGGATGTCTTGATGCGGCTGCCGGTACGGTTGCAAGTTCGCAGGTGTGGATCGGCGAGCTCGCCGCTTTACGGAGCAGGGCTGCAGTTCGTGGTGCCGTAGCGTTTCGGCACGGGACAAAATATAGCTTCCGCCAATAGTTAGGGTTTCGACGCATGGCGTTCCGACAACTCCTGATTAGCAACTATACTGTTGCCTCACGAGAATGGCAAGGAAAAATTTGCGCTATTGGTATGATTGTGTGACAGGTTGCATTGCTATGTCGGCTATGATCGGAAATATCTCGCTCATCGAGAGGTGGGGGTAGTCCTGCCTCGGGAAGATTCCGTCGACGAATCCATAATCGGCACGCCAGGCTCCGAGCAGTTCGGCGTCTCGTGAGACGATGTGGAGTGGAACCGAATTGGATGCATCGCGACCGGTCACGACCGATCCGGGCTGATGATCGCCGTAGATTATGATGATGCTTTCATCGTCGTCGTCAAGAAACCGGATCAGATACTCAGCGATGACCTCGAGAACGTATTCTATGCTTGCAATGTATCCCTCCACGTATTCGGTGCCACTGAGATAGTCGTTATCGAAGTACTGTGTCTCGGTGTCGAAGTAGATCGAACCGTCACCGAGGTCTTCCCACGTGTCGATCACCTGGGGGATGCGGTTAAACGGCGTATGACTGCTTACGAGCTGGTAATGCAGGTATAGCGGCCGGTCGGCTGCCGCGCCGTCCTCGACGCGGAGTTCCTCGATTCGCCGGTGTGTCCTCCAGATTGCGAACTGATCGGGGATAGGTACGAAACTGAACCATGGGCCGTCGTAACTGAAATCTCCTTCGAATGCGCTCATCACTTCATCAAACCCGAATACCTCCCGGCCCTCCGGCCACGGTCCGTTAATCGTTCCCGGTTTGACTGCGAGGCTGTAGTAACCAGCCTTATCCCGCAGGAAGCGTGTGATCGTGTCAGGTTCTTCACTGAGGAGGCGCTCGTAACGGCTCTGGCGATCGATTTCGTTGCCGGTGAGGAATGTCGCCTCGGCGAGCCAGCTCTGACCTCCGAATATCGGTGCTTCGATGAAGTTGCTGGCCGAGTAGAAGCCGTTATCTACGAGGCGACGCTCGAAGCGCTCGAGCACCGGGAACAGCTCCGTTCGAATCTCTTCGCGCTCGAAGATCGTTATCCCGTAGCTTTCGACGACGAACTTGTAGATATCGCGGTCGCGCAGTCCGGGCGCACCGTACTCCACGTCCTGGGGCTCCGTTTCAGCCGGTTGAGGCGCCTCGCCTTCGATCTGTTCGCCGGCGCTCTCGCGACCAATCTCTCGTACTTCGAACTCGTCGGCCGAGAATCCTCGAACCATCGCGGCCGTTAAGGTCTGCGAAGGACCGACGGCGAGAAGCGCTCCAACCGCCACGATACCGAGCACACCGGCGATTAGAAGGGGAGCTACGCCGTTCATCGCCTGAAGGGCTCGCAGCGCAACGAGAAACAGCGCGAAGAGGACTACGAAGAGGACGAGGGCGGTTACCGCGACAGCGACACCGGCGAGCACTCCGGTGGACACCCCCTCACCCGGCAGAAAAAGCAGCACGGCACTGCGAACCAATGTGAAATCGGAGCTCGGCACAAACCCCCGTGCGTACAGCAGGCGAAACGCCCCTTCGCCGAGTCCGAATGAGGCAAGGGCGGTCGCTGTGAACGCGCCGGCGGCAGCGGCGGCATAGAGGCGCCGGGTACGCACGAGAACGAACAGTGCAATGAGAACGGCGAGGAGCACCTCCACCGATGGAACGAGTGCTTGCTGGGGAGCCCCCGGCGGAAGCCACCGATAAACGGAAACGATCAGATTCGTGACGAGCACCGCTCCCGCGAAGACAGCGAACGGAGCCACCCGTTTATGGCCACGTAGTGATAACATCGTCATCGTTCAACTTCGCGGGAGTCGTTGCCGGTCATTCGATTGGCGCCTCATCCGTCGACACCAACTCGTACTCTTCGTCACGGATCTCCACCTCATCGAACAGACCGGGCGTAGCGTACACCTTGCCGTCGTCCGTGGCGAAGATGGCCTCGTAGCCGTCAAGGTTCTCGATAAGCGCGAGTCCTCGCACGAGGCCCATTACGAACGCACCGGTGGAGAGCGCATCGGCACCGATGGCATCGGGACCGCTGACGGTCACGCTCACCAGCTCGTTGTCCGCCGGCGCGCCGGTTGTCACATCGAACAGGTGGTGGAAGCGTTGACCGTCTTCCTCGAAGTAGCGTTCGTACGGCCCCGAGGTTACGATCGCTTCGTTGCTCGAGGTGATCACCGCGAGAAGCCGTTGACGGACGCCGCTCGGGTGCTGGATGCCGATACGCCAGCGATCGCCGTCGGGTCGCGTCCCCACCGTATACAGGTCGCCTCCGAAGTCGATGATCGCGCTCTCGATACCGTCGTCGGCCATCATGCGTGCAATCTCGTCGACCGCGTATCCTTTCGCTATGCCGCCGACATCGATACCCATCCCTTCCCTCGGAAGGTATACGCTCGTGTTATCGGATTCGAGCTCGATCTCTCGGTAGTCGACAAGCCCGATCGCCTCTTCGCGTTCGGCCTCCCCCGGTACGCGTTCGTTTGGAGTACCGATTCCCCAGAGACGTATGAGCGGAGCGACGGTGATATCGAAATATCCTTCGGTGATGTCACCCCAACGGATCGCTTCTTCGATCACAAAAAAGGTATCCTCGGAAACCGCTACCGCTTCCTGCCCGGCGCTTCGATTGATACGGAGTACCTCGGTCTCGTCGTAGCGCTCTTCGTTTATGCTCATTCGGTCCTGGATCTCTTCGACCCTGTCGAAGTATCGGTCGAAGGCGCCGGAGGGAATACGTGAGTCGTGTATGGTGATCACACTCTGGGTACCGAGCAGTGAGCGTTGGCGCCGTTCCGGTTCTCCTGCGGTTTCGCAGCCGGCGATCAGAAGAGCGCACACAATAAGCGTCGCCGTCGATGCTCGTCGGCGAGTTTTCGTTCGATGTAGATTCGCGATGATGCTCCGCATACTGTGTCATTATTATCAGAGTATTCAGAGGTGTTACAACATGACACCGGTTGAGCCGACACCGGGTGAGCGTCCCGGATTCGCCTGGGCCGGGCAACGATCGGCGCCGAGAGGTCGCTCGATCCACCTTTGTTGACACCAGGCGATTCGCGCTTACGTCTCGAGCTGCTCACCTCTCGAATCTCTTCCCGTGGGCCGTTGTGCATGCTAATATCCGCGGTCTGCACCCATCGGGGCACGAGTACAAAATCTGGTCGGAGTGACGTCTATGATCGAACAGCAAAAGGGACCGTGTGTATACGTGTCCTTCGGCTTTCACATCAATACCTATCACAGCTATCGCGGCGATACTCCCGATGAGTCCGGTTTCGGCAAGGACTTGCGCCTGATCCGCTCGATTCTCGATACGCTGGACGCCGCTAACAAACGCGGCGTTCCGGTCACGGCCGTATGGGATACCGAGCAGCTCTTCTCAATAGAAGAGTGCATTTCGGTTCACGATCCCGCCTTGCTCGAGCGCATACGCGGGCGGGTCAAAGAGGCTGGAGATGAAGTCATCTACATGAGTTATAACAACGGCCTTGTGAGCGCTATGCAGCGCGACGAGCTCGGCACGGTGCTGAGTCGATCGCGTACGAACACGGCAGGCAGCGGGCTGGAGGACCTGTTCGCCTCTGTCAGTCCGATCGTGCGACCGCAGGAGATGATGAGCTCCGCGGGGTCGTTTGAACGCTACCGCGAGCATGGTATCGAGACAGCGTGTCTCTACTACAGTGCGACACCGTTCGATGCCTTTCGGCTCTTCGTTGAGCCGCTGAGCGCCGAGAAAGCGCACAATCCGTTGCGCCTCGAACGCGGGGAGAGGGAGAGCTTTCGGGTGCTTCCGACTTATCATCCCGCCGACATAATCGAACACGTCAGCCTGCGGCACTGGGTGCGGCAACTGCATCGCATGCAACGCTCCGGAGAGATTTCCGGTGATGTACTGTTGTTCATCAACTTCGACGCCGACAGCGAGTTGTGGAGTGGAATCGATATTCCGAAGCCACTGCGCATATTTCCAAACACGCGCGGACTCGGGGGAATGATCGAGTCGATCGAGCGATTGGACTTTGTGCGGTTTACTACGCTTCGGCACTATCTCGAGACACACGAAGATGTAGGGACGATTTCTTTTGCCCAGGATACCGCCGACGGCGGGTGGAACGGATACGCTTCCTGGTCGGAGAAGGTGTCTTCGTCAATCGTGTACAGCGCCATCTGCGACGATCGTGCAGTGTCCGCCGCGGCGACGAAGCTGACCGATATCCTGTCGGAGGAACAGCGGCAAACCGTCGAGAGTTCGCTCCGTGAATCGTTCGAAATCCGATTGCGACTCCTGTCGACAACAAACTTCGGACTCGCCACTCCGTTTCTGGCCCCGGCGCGCGAACGCACCTGCAGCAGGCTCATAGAACGTCTCTATCAATATCACGATGCTGCCCTCACTGCCATAAGCAGCGCGTTGTCCTCGGCAACGAGCGGGGCGGGCGATGGGAGCCATTTCGAAATCGTCGATGGCGAGCGTCGGCTCCTGGGCGTAGTTACTTCTCCGGAGCAGCGCTCTGATTCGGCCGGGATGCCGCACCTGGCCCTTCTGCCGAAGGATGTGTATGAGCGCATCGATCGGCACGAGTTGACGGCTGAAGCCTCCGGGAAGCGACTGAGCGTGCGTTCGATCGGATCTCCCTGGGGCCGAAAGCATGTGCGAGTGGCCGTTTCGGCGAGTGGACCGCTGCGTAACGATTCCGAAGGGGTTACGATTATAGACCGCGACGGTGGCCTGGTGGTGGCCTTCCGGGGGCGCACACTACTGCACGCCGACAGTTTCGTTCCGACGATTGGGTACTCCGGGCGGGAGTACCGCGGTAGGCGGGTTTCCATTACACGCGACGGTAGTCGCAACGTTGTACGGCTCTCCGGAGAGCTGCATCTTCCCGGGGAGACAGAAGGCGGTGAGTTCGAGTGGAACCTTGTGGAAAGCGTGATAGCAGACGTGCCGGTTATATTCGTGGATGGAGTGGTGCGTCTGCCGGCGACCGCCCCGGATACCTTTGAGTATCCCGATGTGCTCGATCTTGCGCGAGCGTTCGACTCACGGTGGCAGGCTGTGGAGCCGTGCCCACTTCGTCTCTCACGAGTGGAGTACGAAGGGAAGGCGGATTCGCAAGGTGCGGTGGTAACACGGCACAATGCGCTCGGGTACCAAACGAGTTATCGCCTCGACTATCACCGTCACTCCGAGGAAAACTGGTTCTTCACATCCGCAAACAATCATCTTTCTCAACCGTTTGTCGGACTATCGATTGATGGAATGGGCCTTGCCGTCGGTTTCGACGAAGGTGTCCGTAGCTCATTTGCAGGAATTCCGATCCGGGCGGTTGCACCGGAACGTCGAGTTGCACGTGCTCCGGCTTCTTCGCCCGGCGCTGTCGTACATCCCGGGAGATCTCGCAGCTTCGACCTGAATCCGTTCGGCACCTATGACGGTCCGCAGTGGACGGTCGAGAGTTGGGGCCGCGGAGCCGGGCGTGCTGCGGTCATCGACGGCGGCGGACATCTTGCTTCAAGTGCACCGACCTATAATGGAGCCTGCGTGCGCATCTCGCTCGTTCTGGCGCCGTTTGTCGGCACTGAGCCGCGCGAGGGTGTTGGTCGAGCCGTGTGTGCCGCCTGCCGTCCGGCGCGACTGTTCGCGGCCCCGGAGCTCGGCGAACGCGATATGAGCCTCACTTCCTGGCGCAGTGTGTCGCCGAACGATCTCGAGTCGCTCGGCAGAACGTCGAGTGGGACTCCGCGGCGCGTCCGGAGACGGAAATCCGGGCTCCCCGTGACACTGTCGACGCTTGCGAAGATAGCCGCTCAGAGCGTGTACAGACCGACGCTTCGATTTCGAAGTCATCGATAATCGTGTACACTTGACGGTGCGATGAGTGATGAGTTTCCGCTGGTAATCGTCGGCTCCGGTGCCGGAGGGGTCTCCGCTGCTGAGGCGGCCCGCGAAGCAGGCTTCACGGGCCGGATGCTCTTGCTGACCGATGAAGACCGGTTGCCGTACAAGCGTACGAAAATCTCGAAGAGCCTTGCAGAGGCTCCCGACCGAGATGCGTTCGCGTTGCACGACGCGGAGTGGTATGCGAGCAACGAGATTACGCTCATGACCGAGCGGCGAGCGTCATTTATCGATTCCGAACGGGCGACTGTACGATTGGAGGACGGCAGCGAAGTGAAGTATCGCTCGCTTATTCTTGCGGTGGGAGCGGAGCCGATCGATCCGCTTGACGATGCGAACCTGAGCGTTCCGGTTCACTTTCCCTACGACTTCGCCTCGGTCGAGCGCCTTACCGAGGCGATACGGGCCCGCAAGGAGTCCGAGAGTGCAGTTCGTGTCGGTATCCTCGGTGGCGGAGTGGTGGCACTGGAGCTCGTCGATCAGTTTGTCAAGATGGGTGTGAGCGCCACACTCATGACACGATCCGGTCGGTTCATGGCGAGGGAACTCGACGATCACGCTCACGATCTACTGTTCCGGTCGCTTGAACACAACGACGTCGAAATCTATCGACGT
>SLAN01000156.1 GCA_007126865.1 Spirochaetales bacterium
CAACCGGCCGACGATGCTGACAGCGAGCGCGGGTTCGGTGACGGCGGGGTCGGGGTAGAGGAGTGCAACCGAACGGTGGGTCGAAACGCATTCACTCGCGGCAGCGCACCGGCCGATCAGCGTCGCGGTACGTACGCAGACCTCAAGCGCTCCACCCGGAGCGTTGACCATATGGGTTTCGGTCCGTTTGGACCCGGCGATGTCCTCCTTGCCGGAAACACGGCGCCCTCGGCGGTAGGCTCGTTGGTCGAGCGTACCGCTGTAGTATTGCGTTCCGGTCTCGTGCTCTCTGAGTTTGGCCGCGAACGCGCGAGCGACGGTGCGGGAGCCGGAGGGTAACGCGTTTACGATTACTATCTGTCGCACGCGGGAGACGACGGTACTCACGGCGTTGTCGGTTCGGCGAGGACGGGCATCTCATCATCTTCCTCCACCAATCGACGAAGGGTCACGTCGAGAAAACGATTTCGGAGTCCCTCGGAAGCTCCCGTCCGCACAACGACCGGAATGTAGCGGGCGGTATATCCGGTCGCCGTCCGGTTCTCGAAACGCTCGATGAGGACACGGTCGACCGTTCCCAGTGCGCGGGAGCGAAACGCGTACCGATTCGCACGGCTGATCTCGCGCAGTTTCGCCGATCGTTGGGTCTTCACGGCGTTGGGAACCTGTTCTCTCATTCTCGCAGCTCGCGTACCGCTGCGAACTGAATACGGGAAGGTATGGACATGGCTGAACCCGATGTCGCGCACCATCTCACATGTCTGCTCGAACTCTGCGTCGGTTTCGCCGGGGAAGCCGACAATACAGTCGGTAGTCAGGTTGAATCCGGGAAAGCGTGCGAGCAGTCGTTCGGCGATCGAACGGTACTGCACGGCGGTGTACTGTCGCCGCATCTGAAGGAGAATTCGCTCGCTTCCGCTTTGCAGGCAGAGATGCAGATGCGGTGCCATGCGCGGGTGAGCGAACAGATCGAAGAAGCGGTCGTCGAGACGGTCCGGCTCGAGACTCGACAGCCGGATTCGGAAATCTCCGTCAATCTCCAGAAGCGACTCAACAAGCTGACTGAACGACGTTCCCTGATCGTCGTAACGGCTGATGTTCACACCGGTCAGCACCACTTCGCGATACCCCGAATCGAGGCTGCGTTTCAGCTCATCGCGAATCTGATCCGCCGGACGGCTTCGGGCACGGCCCCTGACGAACGGAATTATGCAGAAACTACAGTGGTTGTCGCAGCCGTCCTGGATCTTGATCATATTCCGGGTATGAAAGATCGGGTCGGGAACACCGAAGTCGAAGACACCGCGCGGCAGCTCGTCCGGTCGCAGAATTTCTCCGGCGAAGTGCGCCTGAACGAGCTGATCGATCGCCTGTTTGCTCTCATTGGGGACGGCGACGACCCGTTGGTCACGCTCGAGCTCATCCCTGTGGCTTTCGGCGAAACATCCGGTCACGACGATAAGCGGAGCCCGTGCCCGTAGAGCGCGATTGATAGCGTTTCGGCTCTTGCGATCGCCACGGTTTGTGACCGTACACGTATTTATGATGTGGCAATCGGCACGCTCGTCGTTACCGGCGATCCGATACCCGGCCTTCTGAAGACGCGACGCGAGCGCATCGGTCTCATACTGGTTCAGTTTGCAGCCGAGTGTTTGAAACGCGACGCTTCGGGTCGGTGCGGATTGTGACCTGCGCGTTGTAGCGTTCGTCTCAGTAGCCTCGGGTTCCCACCTATCCATGGATCTCCTGTGCAGATATGCGTTCGGGAGTCGTGGACCCACTCTGCGCAGTGGCGCGCTCGCCGACGAGTGTGCCTTCCAGGCTGAGCTCTGCACATTCGGTGACGGTCAAGTCGACGAAGCGCCCGATAAGATTGTGGTCATCGGCGGCGAACCGAATCGGAAGCTTCCCCTCGGTCCTGGCGCTGAGATAGCCGGGCTTACGGTCCGGCTTCTCGACGAGTGCGCGGACCGTCGTTCCGAGAAGCGTGCGATTGTATCTATAGCTTCCGGTCTTGAGCTCGCGGGACAACTCCTCGAGCCTGCGTTTCTTTGTCTCGGTCGGGACATCGTCGTTCCAGCGAGCACTCGCCGCTCCGGGTCGCGGGCTGTACATGGCAACGTACGCCATATTGTACTGGAACTCCCGCATCGCCTCGCGGGTACGCTCGAACTGCTCCTCTGTCTCGCCGGTGAATCCGACGATGATGTCCGTGAACAGCGTCGCCTGCGGAATCGTTTCGCGGATCTTTTCGACGATCGATCGATAGCGTTTCACGCTGTGATTGCGGTTCATCCGGATCAGCACCTTGTCGTCGCCGCTCTGCAGCGGAAGGTGAATCTGTTTCGCGAGTACCGGGTAACGGGCGATCGTATCGATAACCTCGTCGGTCATATCGCGCGGATGCGGACTGGTAAAGTATGTCCAGAATGTGCGGCCCGTCTCCTCCCCGATCGTTCCGACGCGGTCGAGCAGCTCGGCGAATGAAAGCTCCTCGCCCTTTCTATCGAGTCCGTAGCTGTTCACATTCTGGCCGAGCAGCGTAATCGAGCGATACCCGGCTTCGACGAGCCGACGCACTTCCGCAAGAATCTCGCCGCTGTCGCGGCTTACCTCTCGCCCGCGCGTGTACGGCACCGCACAGAAGGTGCAGAACTTGTCGCATCCGTTCTGAATCGGGATGTAGGCCTCGAAACCGCTGGTGTACGAAGGACGAATCTTCCAGTATCCGGTGTCTCGATCGTCGGCCGGAATATCGGGAACTACCGCCTTTGAGCCACTGCGCTTCGGGCGCGCAGCCTTGAGTCCGGCCTTGGAGAGCACCGGGCCGCGGTCTGCTTCTCCGTTTCGAACGTGGTGTTGCGGGTCGCCGGCACGATCGTCCGGCGAATCGGTGTTCAGCGAGTACGGAGTGACCACACCGTACTGCCTGATCATCTCCGGCAACTGCGGAAGATCGTTGATCGAGAACATGAGATCGAACAGCTTGAGGAACTTCTCACGATCGGCCGGAAGGACACATCCACTGACAAAGGTGAGAAGGTTCCGGTGTTTCTTCCACGAGTTCCAGCGAGCGATCCGCGTATACACCTTGTCGATCGCCTTCTGACGGACCGAGCACGCCACAATACCGAGCAGATCGGCCTCTTCCTCGGAGTCGGTGTGCGCAAAGCCCATCCGTTCGAGCACGGTGCGGATCCGCTCTCCGTCGCTGATATTCATCTGACAGCCGAGCTGAATGAGGCAGTACTTCATCGTTTAGAAATAGACCTCCGCGAAGAGCTGGTCGGCGGGCACTCCCTGTCCGATGAGAATATCGAACGCCTCATAAATCATGTCGCAATTGCCGCAGAGGTAGCAGTAGGTCTCCGGTGCGACCGGATGCTCCCTCAGATAATCGGTAACGCGGCCCTGAAAATCGCCGCGATCGTCGCGGGTCAGGCACGCCTTGTAGCGGTCGGGGCTGAACGCCTCGCGCTCGTAACACTCATCGAGCGTGCGTACTCCGTGGAGCACGGTATAGTCGAGGTCGGCATAGCTGCCGGCAAAGCAGTGAAACGGAGAGATGCCGGTTCCGGTTCCGACAAAAAGGAACGAGCGCTCGTGTCGCGCCTGTTCATCGATGGTGAAAAACCCGAACGGACCGTCGAGTCGAACCGCCTGTCCCGGCTCGAGGCGTCGCAGCAGCTTACTTACGTGTCCGTGTTTGACCTCTTTGACGAGCACTTCGAGGAAATCGCTGTGGATCGGCGAATACACCGAGTATTCACGCATGTTGATGTCGTCGGCAACTCCGAGACTGATGTACTGCCCCGGCTCGAACTCGAGTCCGTGCCTATCGAGGCGCAGGACATAGGCGCTTTCGGTCAAGTTCCGGATCGAATGTACGGTATAGCCTGTTGTGTCGCGGGTTGACGTTATGCTGCTCATTATGGGGGCCGTTTTATGCGGTTCGAGTTGGGCAAAGTCTATCCAATGCCTCACCGCGCGGTCAACCGGAGCTCGCGAGCGAAGCGCGGTCAACCGGAGCTCGCGAGCGAAGCGCGGTCAACCGGAGCTCGCGAGCGGTCGGGCTCGAGAGAGACGACCACTCGGGAGAAATGGCCACCGGAGACCTTGTAAGCGGCTCTATCGTATCGATCGCTTCTCCGGTGTACGTTTGCCGCCGCTTGTGGCTATACTTGGCAATACGTATGTTGCAGAGCGAGAAGAACGAACCGGGACGTATGTTGCAGAGCGAGAAGAACGAAACGAGCGGCATCGAGCGTGTCGGCCAGAAATCCGGCGAGCAGATTCTCTATCCGACGAATCGGAAACCGGACTGGCTGAAGATCAAGCTCAACACGAACTCGAATTTCAAAGAGCTCAAACAGTTAATGCGCAGCGAAGGGTTGCATACCGTCTGCGAGGAAGCCCGGTGTCCGAACATCCACGAATGCTGGGGCGAGCACCGTACCGCTACATTCATGATACTCGGGGATACGTGTACGCGACGATGCCGCTTCTGCTCGGTAAAAACCGGTCTTCCTCGAGGAGTCGATCTCGGCGAACCGAAGCGTGTTGCCGAGTCGGTGGCTCAGATGCAGCTGCGGCACGTGGTGATTACCATGGTGAACCGGGATGACATGAAAGATGGTGGGGCGTCTATCGTCGCTGCGACGGTGAACGCGATCCGCAGCGCGTCGCCGGAGACGACCGTCGAGGTGCTGAGCTCGGATCTCATGGGCGATTACGAGAGCATCCGGATTGCATGCGAGAGCCGCCCCGAGATCATGAGTCACAATATCGAAACAGTGAAGCGGCTCACTCCGTCGGTACGCAGCCGCTCTACATACGAGCGGAGCCTGGAATTTCTCAGGCTCGCACGGGAGATCGATCCCGATACGGTGACGAAGTCGAGCATTATGCTCGGGCTCGGAGAGACAGCCCATGAAGTCGTACATGTCATGGACGATCTTCTGGAAAACGGCGTATCGGTAATGAACATCGGTCAGTATCTGCAACCGACACGCAGCCATTTGCCGGTTCAGCGCTACTGGACGCCGGAGGAGTTCTCCGAGTTGCGCGCAATCGCAATGGAAAAGGGCTTTCAGCACTGTGAAGCCGGTCCGCTTGTACGCAGCAGCTATCACGCCGGAGAGCAGTATGAGTCGTACCGCCGGCGCATACACCCCCTCTTTCAGAACGATTAGGATCACGATTTTTTACGTTAGGCTCTGGATTTTCGTTTCCGATTTGTGTACGTTAGTAACACTCAGTGTGACAGCCAACCGGGCGTACGTTGTGCGTCCGTCCTCGTCACGCCTCCAATTCCGCACGAGCCCCGTCAGAGGTTTTTCTCTACCTCCTTTCCTCTGCGGGGCTCTTTTTATATCTCCGGAAGTTCTATAACTTGAAGTCGTGTGAGCCCGCTGCACAACTGGACCGATCTGAAACGCCCCATCCGAATTCTCGCGCCGATGGAAGACGTCACCGATACGGTGTTTCGCCGCATCGTCGCCGCGGCAGGCGCGCCGGATGTCTTTTTCACCGAGTTCACCAGAGCCGACGACCTGTTCGGCCGACGTTCCGCTTCAGCGCTTCAGCGCATGCGTTACACCGCCGTCGAGCGACCGATCGTCGCGCAGATATGGGGCAACGATCCGGCAGCGTATTACGATGCCGCGCGGTGGCTTCGCGAGCAGGGGTTCGCCGGAATAGACATCAACATGGGCTGTCCCAAGCGGAAAATCGCCGCAAAGGGATACTGTAGCGCCCTCATCGATAATCGGACGCTGGCCGCAGAGCTTATTTCCGCTGCCCGCGAAGGCGCCGGTTCGGTGCCGGTCAGTGTCAAAACGCGGATCGGCACGAGCCACCCGGTAACCGGGGATTGGGTACGCTTTCTCCTCGAGCAGCAGCTCGACGCACTCACGATACACGCGCGTACTGCGAATGAGATGTCGGATGTTCCGGCACGGTGGGGTGAAATCGCTCGAGCGGTCCGTATACGAAACGAGATGGGTGTTGGTACCCTGGTTATAGGCAACGGCGATGTGCAATCACTTGATATGCTGTATCGTCGTGCAGATGAAAGCGGTGTTGACGGCGTTATGGTAGGGCGTGCGATTTTCGACAATCTCGAGCTCTTCTCGGGCGGGGCGTTTCATACCCGCCCGCCGGCGGTCCGGATTCGCCGGATGCGCGACCACTTCGAGCTATTCGAGCGCGAGTGGGGCTCTTCGATGAACTTCCATGCCTTGAAGAAGTTCGTGGGAGTATACGTGCGAGGCTTTGCCGGCGCCGATGTACTGACCGATCGGATTATGCGCACCACCGCTTTGGAACAGGCCGTCGCGATCTGCGACGATTATCTCGGAGGTAAGCGGTGCTGAAAGCTCTTGAAAACACGACGAAGACGTTGGGAGTGTTCGCAACACTCTTCCGTACGGTTGCGCTCGTCCTTCTCGCAATTGCCCTGATTTCCGGTATCGTAACGCTGCACTTTCGCCTCTCTTCGGAGACTACGGTGGGACGGGTAACCGGTTTCGAGGAGGTTACCAATCCCGCACCGCTCGTTAATCCGGGCGGCACGAACGGATTCGAGTACGCGGTGGTGGAGTTCGAGACCGCCGACGCCGAGCGCTCGTCGGTACAAGGGAGATCGGGGCGCGGTGCGGCCCAGTTCGACATCGGCGATACGGTTCCCGTCCGTTATCGGCCGTCGCGGCCCGACCGGGCTCGTATCGATTCGTTCATGGAGATCTGGGCAACACCTGTCATTTTCGGCGGTCTTTTCTTGGTTTTCGCAGTGATCGGAATCATCGCTCCGTATGCGTTCGCCGATAACCGTGGTAACCGCCGATCGGTAAGCCCGGTCTGGCCCGAGCGTGGAGACCGGCGGGGCGGCAATAAGGAGCAGGAAACGTGACCGTAGATTTCGAGGCGAGCGGCAGGTTGCGATCGAGCGGTTTGCTCACCGACCTGTACGAGCTCACCATGATGCAGGGCTACCGGCACTTCGGTAAGGACGAACCGGTGGTCTTCGACGTCTTTTTCCGAAGCCAGCCGTTCAACGGCGGGTATTCGGTATTCGCCGGGCTCGAGGATGTGCTCGCCCTGCTTTCGAACCTCAGTTTCAACGACGGCGATATCGCATGGCTTTCCGGGCTCGGCATCTTCCGGGACGAATTCCTGAGAGATCTCGAGAGTTTCAAGTTCCAGGGTGATGTTTACTCGATGCCGGAAGGAAGCATGGTGTTTCCCGGCGAGCCGATTATGCGCATCCACGCCCCGCTCTCACAGGCGCAGCTGATGGAAACGGTCATTCTGAACACTGTGAACTTCCAGTCGCTGGTGGCTACAAAAGCGGCCCGGATATTCAACGCCGGCAGGCACGGGAGCGTTCTCGAAATGGGAATGCGCAGGGCACAGGGGCCCGACGGAGCGCTTTCGGCGAGCCGCGCCTCCTACATCGGCGGGGCCTCCGGCACGAGCAATACGTACGCGGGTAAGCTTTTCGGTATACCCGTTCGTGGAACTATGGCGCACAGCTGGGTTATGAGTTTCGAGACCGAGTATGAGGCGTTCGAGCGATACGCACAACTCTATCCCGACGGCTGCATCTTTCTCGTCGATACCTATGACACCCTACGCTCCGGAATCGAGAATGCGATTGCGGTGGGCGCAACGCTTGCCGACGGCGGGCATAACTTCGGTATTCGACTCGATTCCGGGGACCTCTACTACCTGAGCATGAAGTGCCGGAAAAGACTTGATGAGGCGGGCTTCCCCGATGCGAAGATTGCGGTGAGTAACGAGCTCGATGAGCGCGTGATCCATCAACTTGTTTCGGACGGTGCCCCGATCGATCTCTGGGGCGTCGGTACGCACATGGTGACCGGCGGCGACCAGGCAAGCTTCCCCGGCGTCTATAAGCTTTCGGCACGTACGGTTCGGGGCACGCTCGAGCCGGTCATGAAGGTCTCCGACACGCCGGAGAAGGCGAGCAACCCCGGCATCAAGCAGGTCTATCGGTTCTACGATGAAGGAGATGAGCCGCTCGCCGACCTCATCTGTCTCGCGGATGATCCGCCCGACCGGGGCGAGCCCATCGAGTTCTACCACCCGAGCTCCGATCGGCAGCACTTCACGATGCAGAATTACGGCCGTTTCGAGCCGCTGCTGAGCAAAGTTATGGAGAACGGAACGATCTGCACACGGCTGCCGAGCCTGCCGGAGATCCGGGAGCATGCGGTTGCGGAGCTTCGGCATCTGGATACCACGTACA
>SLAN01000203.1 GCA_007126865.1 Spirochaetales bacterium
CCTTCGTATCGTACTTCAAGAATACGCGAATATGCGGAAATCCGTCGACCGTGACCTTTTTGAAGTTCTTGATATAACCTTCGTTTTTCAGAATCTTGACGATTTCCAGCTTGAGCTTCGACGTAGATACATCGACCTTGTCGAACTTCGCCATACTGCCGTTCCGAATCTTGGTCAGCATATCCGCAATCGGATCAGAGACACTCATAGCCCCTCCCTACCAGCTTGATTTTGTGACACCGGGAATCATGCCTTCGCTCGCTAATTCCCGAAAACAGATACGACACAGCTGGAACTTACGCATGTATCCCCGCGCTCGTCCGCAACGACGGCACCGGTTCACTTTCCGCGTGGAAAACTTGGGCTTGCGTTGTGCCTTGATAATCAATGCTTTTCTTGCCACGGCTTACCTCTTCAAATATGGCCTTCTGCTCGGATCACGCCCGGAACGGCATTCCCAGCTTTGCGAGCAAGCTTTTTGCTTCCGCGTCCGTCTCCGCCGTTGTGACGATCGCGATATTCATTCCGGTAATCCGCTCAATACGATCGTAGTCTATTTCGGGGAAGATTATCTGCTCCGTCACGCCGAGCGAGTAGTTTCCGTGCCCGTCAAAAGCGTTCGGGTTCACACCGCGGAAGTCCTTGACTCGCGGCAACGCCACGTTCACGAGCCGCTCCAGAAACTCATACATTCGAGCTCCGCGTAGCGTAACCTTGGCCCCGATCTCCATGCCTTCGCGAACCTTGAAATTCGCGATCGATCGCTTCGCCTTCGTTTTCACCGCCTTCTGGCCGGCAATAGCAGAAAGCTCAACAACCGCCGCATCGAGAAGTTTCTTATTCTGAATCGCCTCGCCGACGCCCATGCTGACGATAATCTTCTCAACACGTGGAATGCGCATCGGGGAGTCGTACCCGAACTCTTCAGCGAGCTCCGCCCTGACGTTCTCGAGATAGCGTGCCTTCAGCTGCGGCATCGCACTTACCACCGCCATTAGAGATCCTCTCCCGTTCGTCGAGCGACCCTGTGCTTCTTACCGTCCTTGTCGAGACGAACACCGACTCTAGTCGGCTGCCCTTTCGAGACAGGCATGACATTGGATACGTCAATCGGCGCCTCGACTTCGATAATGCCGCCCTGTTCGTTCTGCCTCTGTTTCTTGACGGCCTTCTTCACCATATTCATGCCTTCGACAAAGACACGATTCTTGTCCCCGTCAAATCGCAGAACTTTTCCCGTCTTCCCGCGATCCTTTCCGGCAATAATCTTGACTGTGTCGTTCGCCCTAATTCGCTTCTTTTCCGCCATTTCTACCGTCCTCACAGAACCTCAGGCGCCAGACTGACGATCTTCATGTAGTCGGCCTCGCGAAGCTCGCGTGCAACCGGGCCGAAAATGCGCTTCCCCTTCGGATTGTGTCCGGTATCCAGGAGAACGCACGCGTTATCGTCGAATCGAATGTACGTACCGTCGCGCCGGCGAGCCGACCGCTTGGTTCGAACGATTACCGCCCGCTCGATACTTCCCCGTTTCACCGGAGCGTTAGGCAGCGCGTCCTTAACGGCAACAACGATTATGTCGCCGATTCCTGCACTCTTGCGCTTACTTCCGCCGAGGACCTTAATGCACTGAACGCGCTTGGCCCCGCTGTTATCCGCAACACCGAGATACGAATTCATCTGAACCATTTCGATCACCTCGCCCGTTCAATCACTTCGACAAGGCGCCAGCACTTGTGCCGACTGATCGGTTTCGCTTCCACCACTCGAACCAGATCACCGACATTCGCCGTCTCGTTCTCGTCGTGCGCCTTCACCTTCTTCGTCTCGTTGACGTACTTCTTGTACAAGCGGTGAACCTTTCGTCGCGCGACCGCTACAACAATCGTCTTCTGCATCTTGTCGCTTACAACCCGACCGGTCACCATCCGCTTCTTCTGCTTGCGAGCAGACTGCTTTATCGTTTCTGCATCGGACATTTTCAGCTATCTCCTTCCTGCTCGCCGGTAACGTCTGGATGGTTATAGATCAACGTATTGAGTCGCGCGACTTGTCGACGAAGCTCACGCTTCTCGAGCGGGTTATCTACGTGCCCGACTACCATATTGAAACGGATGTCCCGGTACCGGGTCACCACTTCTTCCCGCTTCTGAACCAGTTCCTCAAACGTCAGATCTTTAAACGAGTTTCTCATAGCGTCTACTCCAGATCACTTCGCATGGAGAACCGACACTTGATCGGCAATTTGCTTGCCGCAAGCTTCATGGCGCTTTCTCCAATCGAGGGCGCTACACCGGAAAGCTCGAAAAGGATCCTCCCCGGCTGCACTGCAGCAACCCAATACTCAGGATTACCCTTGCCTTTGCCCATACGTGTCTCCGCCGGCTTCTTCGTATACGGAATATCCGGAAAAACACGAATCCAGACTCGCCCGCCACGCTTGATATAGCGAGTCATTGCGATTCGAGCAGCTTCAATCTGACGATTCGTGATCCATGCCGATTCGAGAGCCACCAGACCGTAATCCCCGAAGCTGATGCGATTGCCCCGCGTGGCGACACCGCCCATCGTCTTCTTAATCTGACGCTGTTTCTTTCTGAACTTAGTCCGTTTAGGCTGAAGCATAATTAGGCCCCTGTCTCCGCACGGTCACGCCGCTGCTTGTTCTTAACCAGCAACCCGGCATCTTCCTTACTCTCCTTCTCGAGCACCTCACCGTGAAACAACCATACCTTCACGCCGATCGACCCGAAGGTCGTATGAGCTTCGGCAAAACCGTAATCGATGTCGGCTCGCAGGGTGTGCAGCGGCACGCGGCCTTCCATGAGCGACTCTACTCTCCCCATATCCGCACCGCCGAGGCGCCCGGCGATCCGGATACGCACACCCTGGACACCCGCCTTCATGGCGCCGCCGACAGCCATCTTGAGGGTGCGACGGAAGCTCGATCGCGTCCGCAGCTGCCGAGCGACATTCATCGCAATAAGCTGTGCATTCGTCTCCGGACGCTTGATCTCCTTGATCTTGATCTGAATCTTCTTGCTCACCCGTTTCTGGAGCATAGACCCGATCTTCTCGATATTCGATCCCTTCGTACCGATGATCACACCGGGCCGGGACGTATGAATGACAAGACTGATGCGTTGCGGATGCCGAATCACTTCGACTTCGGCGATATCGGCATTACGTGTCTCCGGCGCTTCGCTCAGCAGCCGCCGAATCAGAAGGTCTTCGTGCAGTGTTTCGGCATACTCACGCGGATCCACATACCACTTAGACCGCCACTGCTTGTTAACTCCGAGCCGCAACCCGAATGGATTGATTTTCTGTCCCACGCTATGCTCCCGTATTCGCCATTTCGTCGACAACCGCAGTAATATGCGTCATTCGCTTGTGCAGTATGTCGGCCCTCCCACGGGCACGTATCCACAAGCGCTTGAATCTCGGACCTTCATCAACCAGCAGCTCGCTGACATAGAGCATGTCTTCATCGAGCTTCTTGTTCTGATACAACGCATTCGCGGCAGCCGACTGCAATACTTTTCTCAGAAGTCCCGCACCCTTGTGCGGCAGGTTCTCCAGAATAGAGATTGCCTCGGTGTACGGCTTGCGCCGCACATGAGCAGCAACCCGCCGCACTTTCGTCGGAGAAACCACGAGAAAGCGTGCCTTCGCTCTATATCCTGTCTTCACAGCCATACGTTCACCCTAGCGCTTCGCGGCTTTCCGATCGCCACCGGCGTGACCGCGGAAAATCCGTGTCGGAGCGAACTCGCCGAGCTTATGCCCGACGAGATTCTCGGTCACATACACCGGTACCCACGTCTTGCCGTTGTAAACGGAAATCGTGAGCCCTACCATCTCCGGGATAATCGTCGAAGTCCGCGAATAGGTTTTAATCATTTTGCGCTCACCCGATTTCGCCGCGGCCAGCACCTTCCCGTAAAGGCTCTTCTCGATGAACGGCCCTTTCTTGATCGATCTCGACACAGCTCTGCTCCTACTACTTCGACCGTCGTTTCACAATGAACTTGTTCGACGACTTCCTCTTCTTTCGCGTCCGATACCCCTTGGTGGGCTGACCCGTGGGCGAGACCGGATGCCGTCCACCGTTGGTATGGCCTTCGCCGCCGCCGTGAGGATGATCGACCGGGTTCATCGACACACCTCGAACTTCCGGTCGCTTGCCGAGCCAGCGCAATCGCCCGGCCTTTCCGTAGTTCACGTTCATGTGATCCGAGTTACCGATTGACCCGACGGTCGCGACGCACCGCTTGAACACCATCCGTAACTCACCGGAAGGAAGCCGGAGCGTGACGTAATCGCCTTCTTTTGCGACGAGAACCGCCGAGGCGCCCGCACTTCTGGCAAGCTGCCCGCCGCGTCCCTTCTGAAGCTCCACATTGTGGACAGTGGTACCGAGCGGCATACTTTCGAGCGGCATGCAATTGCCCGCTCTAACCGGCACCCGTTCTCCGGTTACAATCTCGTCGCCAACCTGCAGCCCGCGCGGTACCAGGATGTAGCGCTTATCGCCATCGCGGTACGCTATCAATGCTATGAACGCGCTGCGGTTCGGGTCATATTCGATCGTCTTCACCGTACCGGGAACATCACGCTTATTGCGTTTGAAGTCGATATCCCGATAGCGCCGCTTGTGGCCGCCGCCTTTCCGCCGGACACTTATACGGCCTTTCGTATCGCGCCCGGCACGGTCGCCCTTCCCGGTCGTAAGCGCCTTCTCGGGCTCCTCGCGGGTAATATCCGCCCGTACGAGACTCGTTCGGAATCGCTGTCCCGGCGTTACCGGATTATAGTTCTTGATAGCCACAATATCGCTCCCAAAGCCTTTACGCGCCTTCGAAGATATCGATGCTCTGCCCCTCGGCCAGAGTCACGATAGCCTTCTTCCATTCCGAGGTGTATCCGCGCGCAAGTCGCTGCCGACGGGGCTTCCGCCGCACTTTGACAATGTTGCAGTCGGTAACCTTAACGTTAAACAGGTCCTCGACCGCTTTCGCGACCTGAATCTTGTTCGCACGGCTGTCGACACGGAACGCGAATTTGTTCTGTTCCCGCATCGCAGTCGTCTTCTCGGTAAGCACCGGTGCGACAATCACACTTTCCGGTCTCATGATGTTACCTCTTCCGATTCGGACTGCGCAGCGTTACCGTACTTACCATTCAATTCTTTCGCCGCAGACTCGGTCAGAAAGACCCGCTCTGCGTAGAACAGATCATGCGCTCGCAGTCTGGCCGCCGACAACACGGTACACCACGGGATGTTCCGGCCGGCGCGTTTGATCATCGGCGCGTCACCGGATACCACCAGCACCGACCGTCGCTTCTCCGCCAGCGGGCCGACGATCGCTGCAAGATTCCGCGTCTTGCCGTCCGGCACCTCGAAATCCTCAACAACCGTAAGCGCACTGTTCTGAGCTTTCTGCGAAAGAATGCTCATCATAGCGAGGCGCTTCGCCTTGCGCGGGATGCGGTAGTGATAGTCGCGCGGACGCGACCCGAACGCTACGCCACCGCCGACACGCACCGGGCTCTGCATGGTTCCCGCTCGTGCTCGTCCGGTACCCTTCTGGCGCCACGGCTTACGGTGTGAACCGGCGACCTCGCCCCGCGTCTTCGTCGAAGCGGTACCTACCCTCATATTTGCGAGCTCGTTACGAATGGCATGGTAGATCGATCCTTCGCTCACACGCCTGGCGAACACTTCATCTGAAAGCTCGATCTGCCTCACCTCCGAGCCGCTGGTCGACACGACACTGTGCTTCATAACGTTCCGCCTTTACCTGTCTTTCTTCTTGGCCCCGGATACGATCAGCGTCGAGTTCTGCGGACCGGGAACAGACCCCTTTACAAGCAGGATCTGTTTCTCACCGTCTACCTTCAACACTCGAAGGTTCTGAACCGTACGGCGTTCGTGCCCCATTCTGCCCGGCATCTTCGAGCCTTTATGAACCTTGCTCGGCCACGCAGCCATGCCGGTCGAGCCGGCCTCCCGGCCGAACTTCGAGCCGTGTGTTGCGCGCCCTCCCCTGAAGTTATGGCGCTTGACAACACCCTGGTAGCCTTTGCCTTTGCTGATGCCGGTAACATCCACAAAGGCCGTTTCGGCAAACAGATCGACGGTCAGCTCGTCCCCGATCTCACACTCGTGGTGGAAATCACGGAACTCCACTATCCGTGCGCGCGGAGAAAACTCTCCGAACTGTCCCCGGAACGGCTTCGTCAGGCTCCTCTCTTTTACCCGGCCGGCAGCGAGCACCTTTGCCGCGTATCCATCGGCCTCCGGGCTCCGTTCGCGCACGACGAGATTCGGTTCTATTTGAATTACTGTTACCGGGGTAACAACGCCGCGTTCATCGAACACTTGCGTCATTCCCACTTTCTTTCCAATTAACCCGATCATGAGTGTTCCCTATACATGCAGCGAGAGCACACGGAGGCCGCGTAAGCTGCGCTATTGCTTGATCTCGACATCGACGCCGGCCGGCAACTCAAGCTTCATGAGTGCGTCCATAACCTGGCTCGTCGGTTCGATAATATCGATCAACCGCTTGTGCGTACGCATTTCAAACTGCTCACGCGACTTTTTGTTCACGTGCGGCGAACGCAATACGGTGAACTTGTTCGTTCGCGTCGGCAGAGGTATCGGCCCCGACACCTTCGACCCCGACTTCTGGACCGTCTGAACGATCGAGCGTGCACTCTGGTCGATGAGCTCGATGTCGAACCCTCGAAGTCGTACACGGATTTTCGCCTGCGGCATGGTTCCTCCAGCATTCGGCGCCCGTGCGGCTCGAAATCCGCACGGACGCTCAATAATGCGTTACTCGATAATCTCCGTCACCTGACCGCTGGCGACCGTACGTCCGCCTTCGCGAATCGCGAACCGGAGTCCCTTATCCATGGCGATCGGATGGATCAAGTCACCGACTATTTCGGTGTTATCGCCCGGCATAACCATCTCTTTTCCTTCCGGAAGCTCCACCGTCCCGGTAATGTCGGTCGTCCGGAAGTAGAACTGCGGCCTATACCCGGTGAAGAACGGCGAGTGACGCCCGCCCTCTTCTTTGCTCAGGCAGTAGATCGTACCTTTGAACTTCCTGTGCGGGGTGATGCTCTTCGGCGCGGCGAGTACCTGGCCGCGCTCGACCTCTTTCTTGTCGATACCACGCAGCAGTGCGCCAATGTTGTCGCCGGCCTCGCCCTGATCGAGCAACTTGTTGAACATTTCGACACCGGTAACCGTGGTTTCCTTCGTCTCGCGAATACCGACAATCTCGACCTTGTCGTTGACCTTGATAACGCCCTGCTCGACACGACCGGTAACGACCGTACCGCGCCCCTGAATCGAGAACACGTCCTCTATCGGCATAAGGAACGGCTGATCGACAGCGCGTTCGGGAACGGGGAAATAGTTGTCCATGGCGTCGAGAAGCTCAGCGATGCACTTGGTCTTCTCCTCGTCGTCGGGATTCTCCATCGCTTCGAAGGCACTCCCGCGAATAACGGGGACCTCGTCACCGGGGAACTCGTAACTCGAGAGAAGATCACGGATCTCCTCTTCGACGAGGTCGATCAGTTCCGGATCGTCCACCTGGTCGGTCTTGTTAATGAACACAATAAGCGCCGGAACACCTACCTGGCGAGCGAGCAGCACGTGTTCCTTCGTCTGAGCCATGGGACCGTCGGCCGCGCTCACAACGAGTATCGAACCGTCCATCTGGGCGGCACCGGTAATCATGTTCTTTACATAGTCCGCGTGCCCGGGGCAGTCGACGTGCGCATAGTGCCGATTCGGCGTCTGATACTCGACGTGCCGCGTATTGATGGTGATACCACGCGCCTTCTCTTCCGGCGCGTTGTCAATCTCATCGTAATTCATGACCTTACCCGCGCCGCTAACCTTCGCGCTCAGCGAAGTCATCGCCGCCGTCAGCGTGGTCTTTCCGTGGTCGACGTGACCGATGGTCCCTACGTTAATATGAGGTTTGGTTCTTTCGAACTTCTCCTTAGCCATGACTTTCCTCCTTGGCGAAGTCCCGCAAACGTCCGTTTATTAAGATGTACTCTAGACCCAGCCGACGCACACGACGCCGTCACTGAGCTATGAACAGTTGTGCCCCGGGGACAACAACAGAGCCCGTGCAACCACGGAACCTGAGGTCGTTCAGTCGGCAGGAGTGGCAGGCTACCAAAGAGCCCGAACATGTGTCAACAGAG
>SLAN01000005.1 GCA_007126865.1 Spirochaetales bacterium
GCTCCATACGCAGCGGAAGTGTCTCGGTACCTTGCAGGAAGATCCACGCGTTATCGGGAGAAATCGCTGCACCGAGGTTACGGAGAGGCACGAGCCGCATGCGCAGCGCAAAGGCAACCGGATTCAACTCGCCGAGGTCGTGCGCATAGCGGACTCCGTGATAGCTCTCATCCGGTTCGTTCATCGTCGTGAACTTCGGATCGCTCCAGTCGAAGGTCCCGGAATCGACCACGATCCCGCCGATACCGGTTCCGTGCCCGCCGATCCATTTCGTCAGACTGTGAATGACCACATGTGCGCCGTGCTCGATCGGCCGAAAGAGATACGGTGTCGTAAACGTGCTGTCGACCATCAGCGGCAGATTATGGCGGCGACTGATATCGCTCCACCGCTCGAAATCGGGAACCGAAAGCGCGGGGTTTCCGATACTCTCGACAAAAAGCGCCCTCGTCCGCTCGTTTATCGCGCCTTCAACCGCGGCTGCGTCGAGCGGATCGACGAAGCGAACGGTGATGCCGTATTGCGGCAGTATGTTGGCGAACATCGTATACGTTCCGCCGTAGAGGTGACTGCTCGAAACGACCTCGTCGCCGGCAACGCAGACGTTTATGACCGAGTAGAAGATCGCGCTCGTACCCGATGCGAGTGCGAGTGCGGCGGCTCCGCCGTCGAGCGCCGCGATTCGCTGCTCGAGCACATCCTGGGTCGGATTCATAATCCTGGTGTAGATGTATCCGAGCTCTTTCAGGGCAAAGAGATTGGCGGCGTGCTCGGTGTCGCGAAAATTGTACGCGGTCGTTCTGCTGATCGGAACCGCCCGGCTCGGATTCTCCTCCTGCCTGGCCTGTCCGGCGTGAAGCGCCTTCGTCTCGAAGTGACTGTCCTGCATGATTACTCCTCTTACTCCTTCTCCTGATAAAGCCAGGTGCTCAAGTAGCGCTCACCGGTGTCGCAGATCAGTGTTACAATCCGCTTGCCCCGGTGTTCCGGACGCGAAGCGAGCTGCAATGCACCGTAGACATTCGCTCCGGCACTCACCCCGCCGAGGATACCTTCGAGCCGCGCCAGATCCCGAGCCGTGCGGGTGGCATCCTCGGCGCTGACCTGTATTATCTCGTCGATCGCCGAGCGATCGAGCACCTCCGGAATAAACCCGGCGCCGATTCCCTGAATCCGGTGCGGCCCCGGCTTTCCGCCGGAAAGAACCGGCGAAGTATCCGGCTCTATCGCTACGACATCGATACGCTTTCCATAGCGCGAGCGAATTGCTCGGGCTACTCCGGTCAGAGTACCTCCGGTTCCGACGCCGGCCACGAACATGTCGATCGTCCCCTCGGTATCGCGCCATATCTCCTCGGCGGTCGTCTCTTCATGGATAGCCGGATTGGCCGGGTTGCGGAACTGCTGCATCAACACCGCATCGGGGTTCGAGTCCACGATTTCCCTCGCACGCGCGACCGCGCCGTTCATACCTTCCGGTCCCGGAGTGAGCTCCACCTTCGCTCCGAACGCCTGCAGGAGGCGCCTGCGCTCGACACTCATCGTCTCCGGCATTGTAAGGACAACCGAATAGCCACGTACCGCTCCAACGTGTGCGAGTGCGATTCCGGTATTTCCGCTCGTCGCCTCGACAATCGTCCCACCGGCAGGCAGCTCCCCGGAGCGCTCGGCGGCCAGCACCATCGACAGGCCGATCCGATCCTTGACGCTCGACGTCGGATTGCGGTTTTCCAGCTTAACGAGTACCTCGGCATCACCGCTTATCGGCAGTCGATTCAGGCGCACCAACGGCGTCGAGCCGACCAGCTCGTTCATATTATCGTAAATTGGCATGTATTCCCCGGTTGAATCCTATCTAACTCAAGTTGTTAACTCAAGTGCTTTTACTCTTCCAGAATAGTAAATTCCACCCTGCGGTTGCGCCGTCGGCCGGCTTCATCCTCGTTGCTCGCAACCGGATCGCGCGCTCCCATGCCGCGGTACAGCACCTCATCACGCTCTCGCACTCCCCGCTCGATCATATACTCGGCTATGAGTCGTGCCCGCTCTTCGCTCAGCGCCTCGCGACCCTCCTCGGTACCGGCCAGCGCGGTATGGCCGGTGATCAACAGCTCGCCGGAGCGGTATTCACGCAACAGCTCGGCAATTTCCTCCAGGCGCTGCTCTTCGCCCGGCCTCAGCCGCGTCGAATCCGGTTCGAACCCGATCGCCTCGAGGCTGATCGTGATTCCCCGATCGTCGTCGCGAACGTCGACATCAGCATCGCCTTCAAGTCGCTTCCTGAGATCGCCGATAACCGCGTCTCTGTCGTCGAAACTCGTGTCGGTTATGCGTGCGTCTGCGCGCCCGCGCCATGTCCATGTCTGCCCGTTACTGAGGTCGTAGTTAATCTCGAACTCTTCCTCATACGCGTGTGGCCGTGCCAGTTCGCGATCCCAGTAGTGCCGTTGCCGGGAAAATCCGGTGATCCGCTCGGGATAGAGTGCACGCGGAACCGAGGTCGGCCGATAGAACATGTTGTACTCGAGATCGAAAACATCGACGGTGATGCCGTCGCGCTCGTCTACGCCGACATACTCGTAGGCGACGGGAATGGCGAAATGCTCGATCGCGTCGATCCCGAAGCTCTCGCGCAAATCAACAACTTCGGTTCCGACAGCCGACCACGTGTCGCCCGGCCGGATCCCCCGCTCCGGGAACACCGGAACGTCGCGAACGAGCGGTCGCGAACGTCCCTCCGGAACCTCGTCGTACCCGAGATGATCGCGCACGTACTCGGTGTGAAACTCCGAGGCGAGCCGAAACGCGCCGTGCTGCGTGCTTTTCTCCGACGAGACCTGGTAATGGACGGTGAGTCGGCCCGAGTAGTCATCGAGCTCGGTAACGTCGACACTGATTCTGTTGAGAATCGTCTGACTCTGGTTGAATCGGCCGTTGACGAACACATCCGAGTTCACCGTGCTCAGGATTCGATAGTGTTCGCCGTCTATGTAGCGGTAACGGAACTCGCGAGCGACTCCGTCTTCCGCCGCCAGCGGGGGCGGAACGATCGTCACGGTGAGCACGGCGAACATCGAGGCGAACGCGATCGGTAGACACTTCATAACGGACAAAAAGGATATCACACCGCACCTTCGCCGACACCGGCACGCGACTCACGCTGTCCGGAGATGAACAGCGACGAGCCAACTCCTTAAGAGAGCGTCAGTTCCTTGACAAAGCGGAGAGTGCTCGCTATCGTTCGGCATCTACACCAGACCGGCATCCGTCGGAAGCATGGTACTTTAATCGGGATTGCGTGGTGGGCCGGACGAACAAGAAAGAACAGGGATACGAGCATGTTTCTCGGAAGAAGCTGCTTCCACACCTCAATTCCCTCGAACGTTACGTATACCCACTTGCATTCCGCAAGCGCGACTTTCTTGTAGAAACCGGTCCAATCGATTCCGACCGGGGACATCTCCTGCTGCCCGTGCTGCCTCATATGCGAAGAAAGGGGAAAAGCACGCAGGCACTCGTCATTACCGCCTCCGTAGAGGCCGTTCGTCAGACCGAGCGCCTCATACGCCGTGTACCGCATCTGAGCTGGCTCGAGAAGCGCGTGCTGCACCTCGATTCCGAAGAGGCATCCCGGAAGGAGGCCGGACAGATCGGCCGGCAGCCGCATGTCCTCGTGGCGACAAGCGACCGGATTATCGATCATCTGCGGCGCGACAATCTGAGTCTCGACCATGTGCACGCCGTCGTAGTGGATGAACCCGAACGGGAATCGGCATCCGGATTCAATGTAGACGTTCAGTTCATCCTGTCGAAGTTGAACCGGCACCCCCACATGGCGGTTTTTACCCCGTCGCTCCACGAAGAAACCGACGCAATCATATCATTGCTCCGACGGCCGCGGGTCTGCGAACGCGAAGACTGGCTTGACGCCGGTTCCAGCGAATCCAGCAAGGGAAAGGAGCAGACCGTGAGCAACGAACAGCGAAAGAAGAACGATTTCCCGTCCGAGGAGAAGATCGCCGGCCAGATCGAAGAGATTATTCGCCAGATTCACGAGGAGGAGAATCCGGACGAGCTCAATTACTATCGAAAACTGGTTCGAAAACATGTCCCTTTTTTTACGCGCGGCTACTTCGCCGCGTATTTGCTGAAGAACGGCTCAACGCCGCGTAAATCGAAGAAGAACTCGACTCAATTCACGAGCATGTTCGTCGGTGTCGGCAAGAATCGCCGCGTTTTCCCGCGCGATCTCATTCAGCTGTTCTCGAGCGTCAACGGTGTGAGCGCCGAAGACGTCGGCGAAATCAAGATTCTCGACAATTACAGCTTTGCCGAGATCACGACCGAAAAGGCACCCGATCTCATCCGTGAGCTGAACGGCACCGAATATCGAGGTCGAAAACTCACGGTCAATTTCGCGAAGCGAAAGGATTGAGCGGCTAAAGCACGAGCGGAAGAAGACGGATCAGTACGGCGAAGTTTACGAGCATGGAGGCACCGAGCGCGCCGAGTGCGACGAGCTCCCAGACGTAGGCGAGCACCTCGCTGCGCCGTGAACGCTCGGCCGGATCAGCCGGCAAAATCACGAACTCGGCCATCGGATCCGATGGCCGGCCGATATCTCCATCTTTCGGGCTGCCGAATACCATCCAGCGGTGTGCATCCATCCTGCCGGTCGAGGTGCGGAGCACCGCACCGCGTGCGAGATAACGCTCTACGACCGACGGCTCGATTTCCACACCGAGGTACGACTCTCCGTCCGGCAGGCGGGCGGCGCGATCGCTTCCGTCCCGGGGATAGAGTAAGCAGAGTCGCAGCAGATCGCGCCAGGCGCGATGGGCACGCCCCTTCAACCACAATCTTCGATACACGAAGTAACCGATTACCCCCGGCGGCATGAGCGGCAGTATCGGAATCACCGCCAGACCGAGCGTGAGAATTCCAGCCGCGTATCCTGCTGCCACCGAAAACGCGCGCACCGCCACGATCACGAGAATAAGCATCCCCGCCACGAGCGACGGCGGCGTGAGGGCATTCCAGTACTCGTTTCTATGCCGCCCGAACCAGATCGCCCGTGCGAGAAGCTGCGTGGGCGGGCCATCATACATGATAACAAGCGGCCCGCGCCGACCGACGCCGCGGAAGATGGGCACTCCGTTCTCGGACACCAGGCGCCCGCTCACGAATACGCTTGTGCCCTCCGTAAGGCTGCTCATCCGGCTCCATGGAACTATCTCGGGCATACTCTGTGTAGGAATTAACGACTCAAATCCGAGCGCCGTATCGTCGCCGGCATGTCGGTACTGAGGAGGAGAATCCTCCGGTAGCAGGCATACGGTAGCATTTGCCATCTCGATCTCCACGGAGCTGCTCCCGTTCCGGATCCAGAGTCGGTCATCGGCCTGCAACGCTTCAATCACCCCGAAGAAGCGGTACTCGCCGATCTCCCCGTCGCGTTCGTACGCCGAATGCACCGTTCGAGAGCCTGCGTGCGGGTTCAGCGCGGCGTTCACAACGGCGCGGCGAAACGACCTCCAATGGGCTCGGGTCGCGACCACACCTATGGCGGGTATAACGACAAAGAACACGAAAGCTACGAGGACACTCAGCTGGACTGGACTCACGCCGTTTCCTTGCCTCCGAAACGTCGAACAGCTATGCTACCGACAAATTATGATTGAACGCGTCATCGTTGGTCCATTTCACACTAACACATACATAGTGACGATAGCGAAGAAGGAGTGCATTCTCATAGATCCGGGAGCTGAAGCTCAGAACATCATCTCGCGCCTCGACGTGCTCAATGTAACGCCACGGCTGATCGTTCTCACACACGGCCATCTCGACCACCTGTCGGCAAGCGCGGAAATCATCGCTCGATACCAGCAGGACGAAGCGACTATCCCGGTGCTCCTTCACCCCGATGACCGCTACCTGCTCGACACAGGCGAATCATCGCCTGCACGGGAGATTTTCGAGCCGTTCGGAGACGACGGTGTGAACGCGTTCAGATCGATGATCGAAGGTGTACCCACGATCGAAACGTCGCTCCAGGACGGAGCTCCGGTGGGCGAGACCGACTTCCGCGTCCTGCATACGCCGGGACATACTCCGGGAAGCGTCTGCTTCTACAGCGAAACTCGCGAGATCGTTTTCAGTGGAGATACGCTCTTCTTCAAAGCCGCCGGAAGAACCGATTTCGACCGGTCGAACTCGGCAGCACTCGAAAAAAGCATCCGCTCTGTTCTGTTCGAGCTTCCGCCTCAGACACGCCTCTTTCCCGGACACGGGCCGTACTCAACGATCGAGCGCGAGCTTGCGAACAACCGCTTCTCGACCGATCACACCATGATCTGAGTACCTTCGGATTCGGAATTACTATCCGCTCATACTGACGCCGACGCCCGTTTCGAAGAGGCCGGTGCCGTAACTGACTCCGTAGACCGACCGCCGGGCCGCCACATGTAACGCCTCGGCAGCGCGAGCGATATCGGCATCGCTCGGTCCGGAATGAGCTTCTCCGGCGGATGAGTGGCGGTTCGATTCAGCCTGCGCCGCCCCGGCATATCCTCCGCCCGAACGCGTACCCGAGATTCGTGCGTGTCGCTCGAGAATCGCGTTGAGTATATGCAGGCGATTAACGGTGTAGCCTTCCTGGTCACCGACCGCCGGCACGCCACGAACATGCTCGAAGTTCGCATATGGTACGGAGTTGGTCAGCGGTAGTGTAACCTTTCCGGGGCTGAATCGTGCACCGATATAGGCGGACGGTTTCAGCGCCGCGGGTACAACGGCGACACTCATGTATATATGATCGGTATGTGTCGCCATATAATTTAGGTCGTCGAAACGCGTTATCGATTTCTGCGCTCGACCTCGTTCTGGTACTCGACGGTATAGAGAGCGTAAGGGATTGCTTCGAGCCGCTCCTTCGGTATCGGTTTTCCGGTTTTCAGGCAAAGCCCGTAGACACCGTTATCAATGCGCGAGAGCGCGCTCTCAATCAGCCGGAGTCGACGAACTTCCTGATCACCGAGCTCGCCGAGTACTCGTTTGTCCAGATCGGTGCTGGCAATATCGACGATATCCTTCGATTCGTCGCTCGAGACAATCTCGTTGAACTCCTCGCTCTCCGCGGCAAGATTCTCGAGGATTTCTTTCTTCATCTGCAGAAGCTTGTGCTTCATCCGCTGTACGAACTCTTCATCCATCTTGTCTCGATCCTTTACACTCACATTAGTCGAAGTCGTTTTCATGGCATGTAACTCCTCTGTTCGTCAAGAACACCGCGACAGCCTGTGAGGTTACCGATTCCGATCGAACGGCAAGAGGCTCGCGAGGCGAAACTTGACACTGAACGCGAGGTTAACATAGCTTCTGAGCAAACAACGCTCAAAGGAGGTTCTGTGGCAAAAGAAGAGGCAATCGAAGTCGAAGGAATCGTCAAGGAATCCTTGCCGAATACAATGTTCCGCGTCGAACTCAAGAACGGGCACGTTATCCTTACGCACCTGTCCGGAAAGATGCGCAAGCACTACATTCGCATTGTTCCGGGCGACAAGGTAAAAGTAGCACTTTCCCCGTACGACCTGACCCGGGGGCGGATTATTTACCGCGAACGCTGACGGTGAGCTTGCCGGTCGGACCCGGAGTACACTCCGGCCCGACCCAGCAGCCGCGGCCCTGTCATTCGTCAATTTTTCGATCGAATCAACGCCCAGGTCGCACCGCTTCCTCCGAGCTCACGCGTAGGAGTTCCGGTCCGCCCGGCGATTGGACTCGCTTCCAACTCCTCGTGGACAACCCGTTTCAGAATCGGCGGCTCCTTCGTATGATTTCCCTTGCCGTGGATGATCAGTACCTTTCGCAGCCCGCGTGCCTGCGATTCGGTCAGAAATCTCCGCACCTGCCTGCGGGCCTCTTCAGCGAGCAAGCCGTGAAGATCGAGAGAATCCTCCGGCGGAAGTTCGGCCGGTGAAATCGCCTGATCGCCGCCGTCCTGCGACTCATCCTCTTCCTGAATGGCGGAAGGGTCCGGGGGATACTGGTCGATAATCGCCGCCAGCCGCTCCGCATCGAGCGCGCCGCTGTCGGCCTCCGACGCACGCTTCTGCTGCATCCGGCGTTCCCACTGCTCCAGAATATCACCGAAATCACTCATATCGCGCACTCCTACCAGTCGTCGACATCGTCCGGAGGAACGTA
>SLAN01000256.1 GCA_007126865.1 Spirochaetales bacterium
GTGGGGCGGTCGTGCTCGTGGCGTTGATCGTTCTTGGCGTCTTCTTCGGTCGCGGCCTTGCACGACGAATTACCGGAATCGAATCGCGGCTCAATCTCGCCGGAGACGGCGATCTCACCGTGCGGGTGGAAGAGAGCGGACGCGACGAGCTGGCCGCTCTCGGCGGACACGTGAACTACCTGCTCGACTCGTTCGCTTCATTCATTCGTCACGTACGGGAGGCGAGCAGCCGTGTCGACAGTTTCAAGGATCAGCTTTCGGCGTCCTCTTCGGAGAGTGCAGCGAGCGCTCATCAAATCGCCGAAAACATCCGTGGAAGCCGGACACGGATGGAGCAGCTTGACAGTGGGGTTGCCGAGGCGGCCGATGCCGCCGCGTCGATCGCCGAATCGCTGCGGTCGCTGGCTGAACGCGTACACGCCCAGACGGAATCGGTTGTCGAGACGGCGGCGAGCATTGAGGAGATGGTTGCCGGTGTACGTAACTCCGCGCAGCTCGCCGTGGAGCGAAACGAACGCTCCGAACGCCTGGCTTCCGTGATTCGCGAGGGGGGTGAGCTGGTTGGTGAGACCAACGAAGCGGTTCGACAGATGGCGCGGGAAGTCGAGGACATTCTCGAGATCACTGAAATCATCAATGCGATCTCGCAGCAAACCGATCTGCTTTCGATGAACGCGGCAATCGAGAGCGCGCATGCCGGTGAAGCCGGACGGGGATTCGGAGTAGTTGCCGAGGAGATTCGAAAGCTTGCCGAATCGACCTCCGAGAACAGCCGCCGGATCGATCAGGCTTTGAAGGCGATGGCCGAGCGGATATCGGCTGCAGCCGAGGCAAGCGAAAAATCCGCCGGCGGTTTTGACGAGATCGATGCCGAGACCCGGGGGACGGCGACCGCGATGCGCGAGATCGCCGAAAGCATGAGTGCGCTCGAACAGGAGAGTCGGCGATCGTTGGAGACAACGGCGAAAATGCAGGAGTTCAGCCGCAGTCTCGGCGAAGAGTCGAGCACGATGCTCGAAAAGACCGAACGTATCAGTCGGTCGGCGGACGAAGCGCGCAATCTCTCGCGACAGGTTACCGAAGCGATTACCGAGATCGATAGCGGTGCACAGGAGATACGCGAGTCGATTTCCCATACCTCCGAGGTCGCAGAGGAGAGTCGCGCTGCGATGCTCGAGCTGCAGTCTCTCGTCCAGCGATTCGTTGTAGGAGAGAAGAGTGCCGAGTGATCGTCGGTCTGCGACCGACTGCGTTGACAGATCGCGGCATACACAGATATAGTCGGGCGTCAGTCGGTCGACCGGTAGCCGTTTATCATGAGCGAAAACATGAGAAAAAGTACGCGGGATAACCGCGAGCGCATCATCCAGACCGCCGCGAAGCTGATCATCGAGCGCGGAATAGCGAGTACCTCGCTCGCTGACATCGCCGGGGCGGCGGGCATCAGCAAAGGAACGCTCTTCTACTACTATCCGACCAAGGCCGATCTGATTTTCGATATCACCGAGCGACATATGCAGCATATGTCGCGGAAGATTCTTCGGTGGGTGGAGGATGCAGCGAGCGACGTTCCGCCGGCAAAGATACTGAAGCTCGTCTTCGAGACGATTACGGCCGCCGAGGCTCGCGGTCACATCCACGTCTACCTGATACAGGAAGCGCTCACGAACAACCCCAGTCTTCGTGAGCGATTCGGCCAGGAGTACTCGAAGTGGCGCGAATTCATCGAGAAGGGGCTCGAGCGGCTGTTGCCGGACGAAAGCGACTACGAAACGTTGAGCTGGATTATCCTCAGTCTCCTCGATGGTTTACTGTTGCAGAGTCTCCTCGGCACCGAGAGATTGCCGCTCGACGAGGCGGCGAGCTACTTCACCGAACGGTCCGGTGTCCGACCGACAGATCAGCATAGTTGAACACGATTCTCTTCGAACAGCACGAGCTTGACAGCGAATCCCGCATCCGTTTGTCCGTCGGTGACAAGCGGGTCGACCACGTGCGCAACGTTCTTCGCGCCGTACCCGGCGACAGGCTCAGCGCCGGAATAGTCGACGGCGAGCTCGGCGTGGCGGAGCTCGAGAACGACTCCTCCGACGGCATGGTATTCGCGTTCACACCGTCGGCAATCGATCCATCTGTCGGCGAATCTGCCGGAGCTGTTCCGGTCGCGGTGCTTCTCGGATCGGTACGACCGATCGTGCTCAGGCGCCTTCTGCGCGACCTTACCTCGTTCGGTGTCGATGAGATTCTCGTGGCGCGTACCGAGCTCAGTGAGCGCTCCTATTACCATGCCAAGCTGTGGGAGGCCGCGCGACTGCGGGCGGTGCTCATCGAGGGGGCGGCGCAGGGAGGCCGTACGCGACTGCCCCGGATCGGCCGGTACGACTCGTTACCTCAGGCGCTCGGAAACGCAGAGCGCTCTCGAAGGGAAGACGAGGTGCGTATCGTGCTGAGCTTCGGATCACCGTCGCTGCCGGATGCGGTGACGGAGCGCTCGTGCGCCCGGGTGGTGCTCGCGGTCGGGCCCGAACGCGGATTCATCGAGCGCGAGACGGCGTTGCTCGGTGAGCACGGATTCGTGGCGGTCGGCGTGCCGGGGGGAACTCTGCGCACCGAAAGTGCCGCGATAGCGGGTGTCGCCGTTGCGAGAAGTGTGATTCGAGCGAACGATTGACTCGAGAAGGCTCCCGGAGATTTGCCCCGGCGGCCGGGAGCGCGTAGACTGGAAGCCGCGTACAACGAGCCCGGAAATGGGGGGAGACCGATTGGCGGAGAAAGTACTTATCGTCGACGATTCGGTGTCGATGCGACAGATGGAACGGATGATTCTATCGCAGGCCGGATACGAGGTGGTTGAGGCGTCCGACGGTAAGGACGCACTGTCGAAGCTCAGCGCGGATACTTCGGCGGTCGTGACCGACTTCAATATGCCGAATATGAACGGTGTCGAGCTGGTTGAGGCGATCCGCTCGGGGAATGTGAACAGCTCGGTTCCGATTCTCATACTCACCACAGAGAGCGAGAGTGACAAGAAACGGCAGGGCAAGGAAGCCGGTGCGACCGCGTGGTTGACGAAGCCGTTCGAACAGCAGCAGCTGGTGAAGGCTGTGCGAAAAATTTCCGAAAAGGTTAACTTCTAGTATGTCGTCTGATGTTTTGCAGATAACTGGACCGTTGACAATCGATCAGGCGTCACCACTCGCAAATTCGCTCCTCGCGGCGATCGAGAAAAACGATTCGCTCGATGTCGATCTCGGCGAGAGTGAGTCAATCGATCTCGCCGGCGTGCAGGTATTGCTTTCTGCGACAATTGCCGCCGAGCAGCGAGGGGTGTCGCTCCGCTATCTGCGTGCCGAGCGGTATCGGAGTCTCTGCGAATACAGCGGCTTTCAACCGCTTGGAGTGACCGAACCATGAGTGCTTCAGATCCGATGGGGACCTTTCGCGAGGAGGTTGGTGAGCTGCTCGATCGACTGGAGTCCGCTCTCATTCGCCTCGAGGAAACACTGGATGACCCTGAGTTGATTGACGAGGCGTTTCGTAGCCTCCACACAATTAAAGGCTCGGGCGGAATGCTCGGCCTTCATGAGCTGGTTTCGTTTACCCACACCGTCGAAGCGGCATTTGCTCTCGTCCGCGACGGACATGAGCAGATTTCCGAGTCGCTTATTGAACTGGGGCTTCAAGCGAAAGACCAGATAGCCGATATCATGGCGAGTCCGGAACTGGACGACGAGACACGCAGTGAGGGCGACCGTATTCTCGCGCAGCTGCGTGCAGTATATCCGGCCCTCGAGTCGGCGAGGCCGCCACACACCGGCACGTCGGAGGCCACCGCCGGCAGTCCTTCTATCAAGCCAATCGGAAGCGCCGATATCGGCCGTGCAGATGGCGATCATGCCGGTACGGCTCGCGGTGAAACGACTTTCCGGATCCAGTTCGCCCCGAAGCCGCGGCTCTTTCGCGTCGGAGCAAATCCGATTCTCCTGCTCAAGGAACTGCGAGAGCTCGGCGAAACAGTCATCATCGGATTGATGGATCGACTTCCTGTACTCGATGAGCTCGATCCGGAAGCGTGCTATTTGCGATGGGATATTCTTCTAACGACCGAAGCGGACGAAAATGCGGTTCGCGATGTTTTCATATTCGTCGAGGGGGAGGCGGAGATCTTCATCGAGGAGATCGACAGCGAGAACCTGGAAGAGAGCGACATTGATTACAAGCGAATCGGCGAGATCCTCGTTTCCCGCGGACTGGTCACGCCGGAGGAGGTCCAGCAGGCGGTTAACGAGAAGCAGTATCTCGGTGACGTGCTCGTCGAAAAGGGACTGTTGACCAACGAGCAGATCGATGCCGCCCTGCAGGAGCAGCAATATGTCCGCCGGCGCCGCGAGACGCGGCAGAGAGCGGCGGCGGAATCGCAGCAGAGCATCAAAGTGGACACGGAGAAGCTCGACGCTCTGGTCAATCTTGTCGGTGAGTTCGTGGCCGAGCATGCCACACTCTCCCGGATTTCGGCTGACCTGGGAGACGGTAGATTGACCTCAGTGAGCGAGCGGCTTGAAGCACTGATTCGCGAAGTGAGAGATGTCGCCATGGACCTGCACATGGTTCCCGTCGAGATGCTCTTTTCGACGTACCGCCGCCTGATCCGCGACCTGTCGCGGGAGCTTGGCAAGGAAGTCCATCTCGAGCTCGATGGCACCGACACCGAGATGGACAAGAATGTCATCGAGCGACTGCGTGATCCAATGCTCCACATCATCCGTAACAGCCTCGATCACGGCATCGAACAACCGGAAGAGCGCGTCCGTGCGGGAAAGCCTCGTGAGGGAACGCTACGTGTTGCAGCCTCCTACTCGGGTGCACATGTGCTCATCCGCGTCTCCGACGACGGGGCCGGGATAAATCGTGAAGCGGTATGGCACAAAGCAGTTGAGCGCGGCCTGCTCACCGGCGACGAGGAGCTCGAACCACACGAGATATACGACCTGATCTGCGCTCCCGGCTTTTCGACGACCGAAACCGCGACGAACGTCAGCGGTCGTGGGGTGGGGTTGGATGTGGTCCGTTCGAGCATCGAAGGCCTCAGCGGCTCAATCCATATCGACAGTGAAGAGGGTAGCGGAACCACCATCAACATTCGAATACCGCTCACCCTCGCGATCGTCGAGGGATTGCTTGTCCGTGTATCGGATCAACACTACCTCGTGAACCTCGCGAATGTACTCGAATGCATCGATTACTCGACTGTGGCCCGCCATAGCTCAGACCGACAGCTTATCGAGTATCGCGGCAGTCTCCTTCCATTCTTCGATCTGGGGGCCTATTTCTCCACGGATTACCGGTCGACAGGCGATACGAGTGAGAAGCAATTGGTCGTGGTCTCGAGTGACGGCCGAACCGTCGGTCTGTTAGTCGACGAGGTGTACGATACGTTCCAGAGCGTGATCAAGAGCCTCGGCAGGATGTACGAGAACGTACCCGGTGTCTCCGGGGCGGTCATTCTCGGCGATGGACGGCTGGCGCTGATGCTCGACGTCGACCGACTGACGCGTACAGAATCTACGAACTCACCATAGACCGACCAACCCGCCCGTTCCGATTTCCGCGCTGGAGATGTGAGCGGGCTTATCGGTGCGGGCCGGCTCGGAGAGAACGTCGAAGAGATCGACGGACAGTTCGCAGGGTGGGCTGCTCGGAATGACGAGTGGATGCGACGGACCGACGAGTTCGAGGAGTTCTGATCAGATCGATGATCGGCAGTGCATACACCGATACGGTGAATTGCCGAAGGGCGATGATTTCTCTACGATGGAGACGTGCTGGATACGGAGCTTGACGGGGTCACCGTACACATGACCGGTATCAAGGGATCGGGCATGGTTGCGCTCGCGCAGATTCTGCATGAGCGCGGTGCCCGGATCCGGGGTACCGACACCGCCGAACGCTTCTATACCGACGAAATCCTCGAAGGGCTGGGGATCGAGGTGATCGAGTCGTTCGATGCGGCGAACATCCTTCCGGAAACGCAGCTTCTCGTCTATTCGTCCGCGTACAACCCTGAGACCCATCCGGAGTTGACCGCCGCACGCGAGCGGAGAATACCGCGCTATACCTATACCGAGGCGCTTGGAAGGCTGAGCGAACGGTGCGATGCCACCGCGATCGCCGGCGTTCACGGCAAGTCGACGAGCACGGCCCTGGCGGGTACGCTCGCGCGAGCGATCGACATACCGGCGACGGTCGTTGTCGGGAGCATGGTACCCGACTTCGGCGGTCTCGCGGCAAGTGTCGAAGGTGACCGGCATTTCATTGCCGAGACGTGCGAGTATCGCCGGAACTTCCTTTCGTTCCATCCCGACCGGATCATGGTAACCGGCATCGAGGCCGACCATCTCGACTACTTTCGCGATTACGACGACATATTCGCGGCTTTTCTCGAGTACGCCGAGCGATTGTCAAAGGGCGGTACCCTGATCTATTGCTGCGACGACGAAGGTGCGCGCGAGCTCGCCTCCCGGATCGCGGTCACGAGACCGGACATACACCGAATCGCGTACGGATTCCACGCGTCCGGTCGCTACGCGGTAACCGGATGTGAGACGGTCGAGGGCTCTCTGCGCTTCACGCTTTCGGGGTTCGACCGGACTTTCACGCTACGTGTGCCCGGTCGCCACAACGCGGTTAACGCTGCCGGTGTGCTCGCGGTCATAGAGGACATTCTGAGATTGGATGGTGAGGGGTCCCTCAGCGGTTCCGTCCTGGAGTCGGTTGTGACGGCCTTGAGCTCGTTTCGCGGCTTGAAACGTCGCAGCGAGGTGGTGGGATCCGTCGGCGATATACTCGTACTCGACGATTACGCACACCATCCGAGTGCGATCGAGGCGGAGCTCACCGCACTGCGTGAGTTCTACCCCGGTCGGCGTCTCGTGGTCGACTTCATGAGCCACACCTACAGCCGAACCGCCGCGCTGCTCGATGAGTTTGCCGAGGCGCTGAGCGGGGCCGACGCACTGTTTCTCCATCGCATTTATGCGAGCGCACGCGAGTCGTACGACGGCTCGATAACCGGGCGCTCGCTCGAAGAGGCGGTTCGCCGGCGCGGCACGGTTGAACGCGTGGTGTATGTCGATGAACCGCTACAGGCATGTGAGCTCGTGGTCGATGAGCTGAACTCCGGTGATATCTTCCTGACAATGGGAGCAGGCGATAACTGGCAGCTCGGGCGCGCCGTTCTGAACGCTCTTACCGAAGGAGGCGCGCGGGGCGTATGAAGAGTATGACCGGACATGCATACGAGGAGTGGAGTGACGATACGCGATCGGTGACGATCGAGGCGAAAAGCTATAACAACCGCTATCTCGACATAAATGTCTATATTCCGGGCCGGTTCTCGCCCCTCGAGCGGAGAGTCCGGGAGCTGGTTTCGCAACGAGTCGTGCGCGGGAAGGTCGAGTGCTCGATACGCCCGAGGCTTTTCGAGCAGTCGGCCTCGATTCACGTCGATACCGCGCTCGCTGCCGAATATGCAGCTGCGCTGCGAAAGGTTGCCGAGTCGGCGGGTATCCGGTCGGAGCCGTCGATTTCGGATATCACGGCGTTCGAAGGGGTGGTGATCGCTGAACCGAGCCTGGCGCTTGACGAATGGTGGGCGTGGCTCGAACCGAAACTCGAAGCGGTGCTCGACGATCTCGATGCGACCAGACAGCGTGAGGGCGCCGCTCTCGAACAGGTCCTCGGCCGGGAGCGTGGCCGTCTGAGCGAGGTCGTGCGGGCGGTCGACCGGCGGGCGGACGATCTGCAGGAGCATATCCGTGAATCGATCCTCGAGCGGTTTCGCGAGTTACAGGGCGAGGCGGTTGATGAGCAACGCGTATTGGGCGAGACTGCGGTCCTGCTGGTCAAGTACTCCATTCGCGAGGAGCTCGATCGTCTGCAGTCGCACCTCTCGGCATTCGACACGGCCGCACGAGAGGGTGGTGCGATCGGAAAGAAGTTGGATTTCATTTGCCAGGAGATCGGTCGCGAGGTGAATACCATCGCCTCGAAAAGCATATTCGAGGACGTCAACGCTGCGGCAATCACGGCAAAAGACGCCCTGGAGAACATCCGGGAACAGCTCAGGAATATCGAGTAGTGAGTAACGACGGAATACGTATCGCTATTTCAGGGAAGAGCGGTTGCGGAAACTCTACA
>SLAN01000165.1 GCA_007126865.1 Spirochaetales bacterium
AGATATCCCGATTGTAAAGCCCGATGTAATCGAATGGAAAGAGCGTGCGGGTCTGCTCCGGGCCGGGCAACTGCGGTACGATGCGCAGTAACCCGCGATAAAACGCCGGAGCGATTATGTTCGGAACGGCTTCGCCCCTTTCGTTGCGAATAGCGGGAGCGAAACAGAGCTCCCGTTCCCGTTCGAGCCGAGCCCGAATGCGCTCCGGAATCGGCATAATATGCACGTCGTTCCAGATTACATACACGTACCGTGCGAAACACTCGTTCATTCCGATGTTTATCTGTTCGCCGGGCGTCATTTCGCTGTGCAGCAGCAGAAATCGAGTCGCCGGGAAACGATCGCTCAGCTCCTCCACGTCGTAGCGAGGGCGGCTGTTTTCAACGGAGACGATTTCGTCGATTCCGCATTCGTTGAGGTGGGTGAAGAGCGAGGAACGCTGGTAGCTGCCGCCGCGATGCAGTACGAGGCAGCCCAGCGGGCGTTGCGCTCTGAGATTTCGGTCACCCCCCTTTCCGCCGACGATCGTGTACGGTATCCGGCCCCGTTCAGAAGTTGAAGGTGTAGTACTCATCACACTCTCCACAGATATCCGGATAGGTACCGGCGATGTGTTTCCGGTGCAGTTGCTCGCCGTTCTCCCAGACCGTTTCGATCGGATCGCTGAACAGATTGCCGAGGGTGAACTCCGAGTGTATATCCTCGCGGCAACGCGGTACGGAACCGTCGAGACGGATGTAGAGCTCACGCTTGTTCTGCCAACACGGATAGCGGGTTAACGGCGAGAGATCGGTAACTTTTCGTTGTGGCAGCTTACCCGAGAAATGGTCGTACTTCTGGATAATGACATGGTCGGTGCGTTCCTTCCAATAACGATAGAAGTCCTCCAGCGCCTCCTCGTTCTCGTGCATGCGAACGGCCTGAATCCATACTCTCTCGGGAAAACGTTCGACAAGCAGGTGTGCGACCTCGTGGGCGGCGGCGAAGCCGTCACCGCGCAACGCGCGGTACCCATCTTCGTCGTTGGAGTCCAGGCTGACGATCCACTTAATTCGCTCGCTACTACGCTCAACCAGCTCGAGGACACGGTCGGCTGGCATACCGACTCCCGATGTTTCGACGAGTCCTCTGAGCGACTCGGTTGCCGTTATCGCGTCGAGGATACCGGCGAGATCAGGATGCAGGAGCGGATCCCCCCATGTGCTGACGCCGACCACCGCCTCGGGACTGAAATCGGCAATCTTTCCGACAATCGATCGGAAATGCTCGACCGGCATCGCGTTACGCTGGGTGAGAATATCGCCGCCGAAGCGCGGAAAGGGACAATACGAGCACGCCTGAGGACACCCATCAATGATCTGCACACCGACGAAGGCGGGCACCGTACGTAGAAGCTCCCTGTGTTCGTCGACGAAGTCAACGAGCTCATGGTGGCCTGCGATATCTGCCTCGGCCAGTCGCCGACAGACGGTGTAATTCAAGCGCGTATCACAACGCAACTCGACCCGCAGCATGCGCATGTCGCGCGGGGCGAGGCGGGTTTCCACATCAAACGCGTTAATGTCGCGCTCGAGAACCGCGAACAGCCATCCCGGGCCGATACCGCGATCGCCTTCGCCGGCGACGTTACGCAGGAGTGCGGGAAGCCCGGGAGCGACGATTTCCGGACTCACTCCAGCCGGATAGCCGTCGCTGAACGTGTAGTGGGCTCCGTAGCGCAGATGATCGTCGAGAAGCGTGCGGGTCAGGTCGGACTGGTAGAACGGCTCGTCGGCGCGAATGTAGACGAGAGCATCGGCTCCCTCGCAAGCGGACCCGAGTGCGTTGAGGGCAGCCGTTGCCGAATCGTCTTCGGCATATACTGTCCGGTCGGCGTCACGAACGTCGTCGTCGGCATCTGCGGCCCCCCTCCTCCCGGAACGTTCGAGATAAACGACTCGGTCGGCAGTTTGACGTGCGAAAGCGAGAACGCGCTCACGCGCGTTGCCGCCTCCCGGCAATTCCAGATCGCTGTACACGGCGAGATCCCGTCGGTCGACAAGTGCTACTATCATCCCGATATCCACTCTACGTGATTATCGACCATTCCCGAAAGCTCTTCCACCTGCTTTCCACCAACCGCATGAATGCGGTAGCCTCCTGCTAGCGAAATGACACTCTCAGAAGAACGAATCGACTCCGAACGACCGTATAGCGTAAGCGAGATCACCTCCGCAATAAAGGTTCTGCTCGAGCGTGGATTTCCGTCGATATCGGTCGAGGGTGAAGTATCCAACGCCCGCTATGCCTCGAGCGGACATCTCTATTTCACGCTGAAGGACGATCAGGCATCGATCTCATGCGTGATGTTTCGGAACAAACTCGAGCGCTCCTCGGTTCGACCTACCGACGGCGAGCAAATCACCGTCGACGGAGCTATCAGCGTATACGCGCGGCGCGGGAACTATCAGATTATCGTCGATCGCGTCTCGAGGACGGGGATCGGGCGTATTCTTCAGATGCTCGAAGAGCGCAAACGTCGACTTTCCGCGGAAGGGCTCTTCGACTCCGAACGCAAGAAGTCACTGCCGGTGCTTCCTCGGCGTGTGGCTATCGTCACCAGCCCGTCCGGGGCGGCGATACGCGATATATTGAACGTTCTCGGCCGGAGAAACTCCGGCGTGCATGTGGTAGTTGTTCCGTGCACCGTTCAGGGAGATGAAGCCGGCGAGCAGATCGCCGCACAACTCCGGCGCGCCGACAGGCTTCAGCTCGGCGACGTAATCGTCGTTACGCGCGGGGGAGGATCGATCGAGGACCTCCTCCCCTTTTCGGAGGAGTCGGTCGTTCGTGCGATTGCAGAGGCGAATACTCCGGTGATTTCGGCGGTCGGCCACGAAACCGACACTACCCTTTCCGATCTCGCCGCCGATTACAGGGCGCCGACACCTTCCGCTGCCGCGGAGGTGGTCAGCGCGAGTCGCGAGGATCTGCTCGCTCGCACGGTGAATACCGGGCGGACACTTGTCCGGTCGTTCCTCGACAGGCTCGAGCGAGCACGCCTGGCGATCTCCCGATTCTCTCCCGACGATCTTGAGCGGACTATTCGCTACGTTCTCCAGCCCCGGTACCAGGAGCTCGACGAGCTGCAGAGTCAGCTTCACAGGTCGATGCAGGAGCGCGTGTTGCGCTCACGTCATCGGCTGGAAATGGCGCGCGGGGCGGTCGAGGCGGCAAGCCCGTACGATGCGCTCGAGCGTGGATATGTCATGGTGCTCGACCGCCGGGGGGAGCAGGTGATCACGAGCGCCGCGCGCGCGGTGGACGAACGGGAGATTCGTCTTCGATTCCGCGACGGGCTCGTATCGGCGGAGAGCACACGCCTGGTTGAGGAGGAATAGCGTTGGAACCATTCGAGAAGAGACTATCGCGTCTGGAGGAGCTCGTTGAGAAGGTACGTGATCCGGAAGTAGGACTCGAGGACGCAGCGCGATATTTCGAGGAGGGCGTGAAGCTGGCGAAGAGTCTCGACAAGGATCTGTCGACCATCGAGCGCCGCATCGAGATACTCGTGAACACACCTGACGAACCGGATGAAAAGCCGGTCCTGGAGCTCTTTCCGGAGCTCGGTAACGCGGCAGGTGGTAGTGACGAATCGGCGCCTCCGCAGGAGTAACCGTGCTCGGCTGAGTTGCCTCCGAAGTTGAACGGTGCTCAGAATTCGGAGATGTCTACGCGGTCGCCGATGTCGATACCAGCCTCTTCGAACGCCCCGCGGTTGACTTCGAGAGCGTACCGCACGGAGCGGGTCGATCGCACCGGTTCGAGACTGAACGGCTCCATGTCGTAAATCTCCCGGATCGTCCCGTCACGCGCGATATACGCGATCGAGAGCGGAATCGAGGTGTCCTTCATCCAGAACGACAGCTGCTGATCCCTGTCAAAAACAAAAAGCATGCCGTGATCGTCCGGGAGTGAGTCACGATGCATGAGTCCGCGCGCCCGTTCGTCGGGCGTTTCGGCGATTTCGACGTAGAATGTGTGGTCGCCGACGGAGAGCGGGTAGAGATCGGAGTCATCATTCGCTCCGCCGCACGCGACGAGAACGAGTAAAGCAAGCGACGTTACTACAGAGGCGAATCGATACCGCATACGCATCAGAACTGGTCGAGAAATTCCCGCCGTGCGGCGGCTCGATCGGATTCTCGCATTCGCCCCTCGTCGCGTATCTCGTCGAAAACATCGAGATCGAGATACTTCACCGACAGCGGTCTTTCGAGTGCCAGGCGAACACCGTCTCGCTCCCAGACGGCGTTCTGAGGACTTATCGCATCGGGGTGACCGTACGTGTCCGAAAGCTGCGTATACATCGTGAAGTAGTCCATCATCCTGGTGTTCAACTTGATGATAATCGAGTACAGACCGCCATCGGCAAACTGGAAGTAGCCGCGATCGACGAAATCGAATCCGGCCGTATCGATCACTACCTGCTCTCGTCGCGGCAGAAACTGGACGTCCGGCTCGCCACGATAGTCGAAGTTCGGGTCGTCGAACAGTCGTTCGCCGACTTCGTCGCGACTTAATCCGAACGTTATGGCACCGAAGCCGCGCGGTAGGGTCCGAGCGTCGGGGGCTACGATCCCGCTCACGCTCCCCGCCTCGGGACGATCGGTCGGAACGGTCGGCAGCGGCGGCTCGGTGACCGTCTCGACGTCCTGCGAATACGCAGAGCTTACGAACGCAATGCACAAGAGACAGAATGCCAAGGCGGTACGGATAACGTAACAGCAGTTCATTCCACTACACGTATCGGCGTAAACACCACCGGAGATGAAGCGGGTCGGGCACGAACGACACGTGCGACGAGCGCTCGACTCCGGTGGTGTTAGCACTCCCTTCCAGGTGAACGGCAGTCAGTTCCAGTCGTCCCACAGCTCGCGAGCGTCGGCAAGATCGTCGAGTTCTCCCTGGCTCGGCCGGGGCAAGGACTCTATCTCGTCGATGACCGATTCGAGCAGCTCGAGCGCTTCCTCGCGGTCGCTCTGATTCGGAATCCGTACGCTTCCCTCGTAGTTGAACGCACGGTCGAGGTTTGAGTCGGCCGATCGATAGTCCGAGCGGATACTCGAGTGTCGATTGCCGCGTCGTCGCTCGCTCCAGTTCCTCTCCCACAGATTGTGAGCGAGCTCGATGTAGTAGTTGTAATACACCCGGTCGACGTCTCCCCGCGAACGGTCCTCCTCGTGCCGGTCGACGGCGAGTCTGGCGAGACTCACCGCTTTCTGATCGTCACCGAAGGAGATTATTCCACCGGGTAACTCCCGGTACATGACGCCGAGCAGAAAGTACGGCTCGGTCAAATCTTCGTCGAGTGCGATTGCTTCAAAGGCGAGGTCGCGCACATCGCTCGCCATGAAGAGGCTGTTGAGAACACCTCGCGCTTGTCCGCGTCTCCCCTTGTTTGCGGCCTTCCAGAACCACCCCTCCGCGAGATTCGGATCGTTGTCAATCGCGACTTGAGCCATCTCCTCACCTTCCGCGAAGAGATCCGCCGCTTCCGAATCGTCGATCTCGTCTGCTGCGAGTCTTCGATCGACGCCGGCAAGATGGCTCCGGGCACGCCGCCAGGCCAGTTGCGCCCGTTGCGCGTTCGTCCGCGCAGAGGCTTCCGCGGCATCTATCCGGTTGAATACCAGCTCGTACCGCTCATCGGCGTGAAGATCGTCGATTTCCTCGAGCATCTCATCGAACGCCGATGCGCTTACCGAAATCACCAGCAATGTGCCGACGACCAGAATAGTGCGTATTGTTTTCATGACACTTTCGATGGTAGATGGGCCCCTACGAGCGGTCAAGCGAAACATTGTCGTGGTGGTATGCGGTGCGCCGCGTGTGCTACTCTGCCTGTAACGGAGTCGATCGTGAACACGCTATTGCGCGTCTTACCTCGTGTATCTGCTGCAACGCTCCTTCTGCTTCTTCCGGTCCTTCCGGTCGCCGCCGAGATCAGTGTGAGCATTGATGTCATAGGTGACTCCGGGCGATTCATATTTGATTACGGAGGGATGATCGGTTCTGCCGACTGGTCGGTATCCCGCAGTGAACGCGACAGCGGTAGCGTACTCCGGGTTTTCAGTGAGCCCGGCAACGGCGAGGTGTATCTGAATCGGGATCGGATAGGCCGGGCTCCGCAGGAGATTTCGGGCCTCACGCCGGGGATCTATCTGATTCGAGTCGAGCGCTCCGGTTACTATCCCGCCTCAATTCGTGTCACTGTCGGGGAGCGTGAGACGGTAACCGTCAGTGTAAGGCTGACGGAAGTCACCGGGTTGTTGGTGCTCGATCGAGAGCCACGCGACGCCGAGGTACTCCTCGACGGCACTCGACTTCACGGTCGCTACCACGAAGTGAGGGAAGGCTCATATCGCCTCGAGGCGCGCCGATTCGGGTTCGCCACCGAAAGGCGTCGGATCCGGGTGCTTCGCAACCGTGTTACCGAAGTCTCGATCCGGCTGCGTGAAGCGCCGTTCGAGCTTTCGAGCTTCGCTTTGTCGCGTCCGGTATTCCGGCCTCGCAACCCACCGCCGTACAACACAACCGCGATCTCATTCCGTGCGCAGGCCCGAGGGGACGCCCGGATTTTCATCTTCGACCCCGAAGGCTCTCTCGTTCGCACACTGAGCGTTCGCAACTTCCAAACCTGGAACCAACGGGTGACCTGGGACGGTCGTGACGAACGCGGCCGTGTCGTCGACCCCGGTGTGTACGAGATCGTGGTCGAAGGTGAAAGTGCCGACGGCGAAGAGCGCGATTCGGTCGGGGGGATGGTGAGTGTCAGCGAAGAAGCGCGCATCTCGTATCGAACGACTCTCGGCGGCTCGCCCGGACTTCTGTATGCGGCCGAGCCGGTCACGCTTCCGGCCCGGGCCGTGCAGATGAGCTTCTTCGCAGGAGGACAGGCTATCGGGCCGTCAGCGGTTCCGCTTCACTTCGGAGGTCGCTTCGGAACCGGTCCCGTAGAGCTGAGCGCTTCTCTGTCAACGCTTCTCGGTGCAGGAAACGATAGAACTCCCCTGCGGATGTCCGGAGCCGTCGATGTCGCGCTCACTCGCACCTCGCCACTGCGTGCCTCCGTACGAGTGACCGGGAATTACCCGATCGGCGAGATGACCACCCCCTTTGGATCCGGCGCATCGGTGCTTCGCTTTCAGGCACCGCTTCGGTTCGATGCGCGGCCGCTCGGTTTCGTGGTGACCCCCGGTGTCGCGCTCCAGCCGGATGCAGACCCCCGGTTCCGCGCCGAGATAGAGTCCGGGATTATCCTCGACTATGAGCGAGCTATTGCGGCGATTTCGGCCCGATCAGATACACGGCTTATCACCGATCCGTCGGACGCACGAGTCGATTCGGGCGTCGAAACGCACGTTCTCATCCCCGGCACTCCGTTGTACGTCAGTGCATGGTCTACTGTGCACTTTGCAGGCTTTGGGTTGAGCGGCGCTTCGGTCGGCGGCGGATTCGGAGTACTCTGGTAACGCGCTGTCTGCAGCTGAGCACTACTACCGGAAGGCGTGAACGATAATTTGTCCGACAAACTCCTGAGCATCGGGAACCCTCAACTGCCGGAGAGTAACCAGTAAAGAATGAGCGCCAACAGCACGAGAAGAACGATTCCAGCCGTTAGATAGAACCACGGCGGCAGATCGATTTGCAGCTTTCCGTCGCTGCGGGTAACGATCGTCCGCCTGCGTCCGCTCTCGGGATCGACCTCTTCGAGCGGCAGGCGCTCGAGACCGTCGAGCTCGGTCGCGGAGGCCGGATCGTCCGAGTCGGCCTCCGTCCCGGTGTAACCGCACGACGGGCACCCGTGTCGAAATCGCCGTGCTTCTCCGGTGAGGCCGCATCGCGGGCAGCGAACGAGCGAGAAAAAGCGGCCGCACGAGGGACAGACCTTGTCGCGTGCTGAGACCTCGACGTGGCAATTCTCACAGAAAAATCGAGCTACCGGTTTCACGGGCCGTGTGCGCGAGGAATACTCCGCACGAAGTGCGTCGTGTGGTGGAACTCCTCGATAATGCCGGCATCGCCGACGGAGGTTGCGATATCGAAACTGATGGATCCGATATCGTCGACGGGCTCGTCGAGCACGATCGCCTCGGAGAATACTCGTGCCTCGAGCAGAAACCGCGATCGCGCGTATTCA
>SLAN01000052.1 GCA_007126865.1 Spirochaetales bacterium
CGATTCGTCCGGCCGGCGTTCGAGCATATCGACAACAGCCACGCACGCGAGCGCTTGGACCCTCACATTGAAGGAACAGTCGGTTCTTGAGGCGTAATGCTGCTGTGCAATCCGGCGAACGCGTTCGGCCTGCTCGCAGGCGAAACGATCGGGGCGATCGCCGCTCGCCGATTCCGATCCGCTGTCTCCGAATCTCTCTTCGTAGAAGCGACGCGGACACCGGGCCGCCGTGAGGTATTCATGCTGGGTTATCGGAGCGGTTCCCACAGCTCACGTTAATGAGTTGACGAGTTCATAGGTATCAGTGGCGATCTGAAGCTCTTCATTCGTGGGAATTACCACAATCGACGTCGGAGAATAGTCGGTCGAGATGATTCCCGGGTTGGTACCGACTTCGCGATTCCGGTCATAGTCCATGACGATTCCGAGATTCTCGAGGCGATGACAAATGCGCTCGCGCATTCGCACACCGAACTGCCCGACACCGCCGGTGAACACGAGAATATCGACACGAACGATATTGGCACTGTACGCACCAATGTAGTTACGCACCCGATGCGCGTAGACATCGAGTGCATCAGTCGCCCGCCTATCACCCTTCTCCGCAGCCTCTTCGAGGTCGCGAAGATCGTTCGAGATACCCGAGAGGCCCAGGAGCCCGCTCTTCTTGTTCAGCATGACATTGAGCTGTTCGGCGCTGTAGCCGCGCTCCATGAGATAGAAGATAATGGCGGGGTCGAGATCGCCACTTCGCGTTCCCATGACCAGCCCTTCGAGCGGAGTGAAGCCCATCGATGTGTCGATCGAACGGCCATTATGAATCGCGGTAATCGATGCGCCGTTTCCGAGGTGGCACGAGATCACATTCGTGTTTTCCACCGACCGCTTCATGAACTTGATCGCTTCGTTGGCCACGAAGCGGTGACTGGTTCCATGGAACCCGTAGCGCCGGATCTTGTATTGGTCGTAGAGCTCCCGCGGTATTCCGTACAGATACGCCGCCGGCGGTAGTGTCTGATGAAACGAGGTGTCGAACACGGCGACTTGGGGCACATTCGGCAGCAGCGATTGAGTTGCCTGAATGCCGGAGAGGTTGGCCGGATTGTGAATCGGTGCGAGCTCGATGTTCTCGCGAATCGCCCCGACGACCTCCTCGTCGATCACCACCGATTGTGCATACTTCTCGCCACCGTGCACAACGCGATGACCGACCCCGCTGATTTCTTCGATCGAACCGACGATGCCGTGCTCGGGGTCGACCAACGCCTCCCCAACAAGCCGTGCAGCGGCTTCGTGATCGTCGACGTCCCGATCGAGCTCGAGCGACCCCTGCGGTGACGTCTGTTCGAGTCGTCCGCCGGGAAACCCAATACGTTCGACCTGCCCCTTGCCGAGGCTCTGTCGGTTGGGCATCGTGTACACTTCGTATTTCAGTGACGAACTACCACAATTGATAACGAGAACTACTTCACTATTCTGTTCGGACATCAATCTTCCTGCATCTGCTCGGCGAAGCGAATGTATGCAAGGCCAAGGTTGTAGTACGCTTCGGTAAACGTTTCGTCGGCTGCCGTTACCGCGTCGAAATCCTCGATGGCTCCCTGGAAGTCCGACAACGCATATCGGGTATTGCCCCGATTAAACCGGGCGTCAATATGGCCTTCGTCGAGCGACAACGCCCGCGTGTAGTCGCCCTCGGCTCCTTCGAAATCCTCGAGCTCGTATCGCGCGTTCCCGCGATTGTACCACGCCTGGATGAACCCTTCGTCACGCTCGATCGCTTCGGTGAAATCATCGACCGCCGCCGAAATATCACCGCTCCTCAATCTGGCGACCCCCCGGTTGTTGAGAGCCTGTACATCGCCGGGGCTCAGGTCGAGAAATCGGTCGAAATCGGCAACTGCCGCTTCATACCGCTCCGAACGTAATTGAGCGGTTCCGCGCTGGAAATAGAGCTCGTCGACGTCGTCGTCGATCAGCTCGGCTGATTCAAAGTCTGCAACCGCCGCGTCGTACTCTCCGAGCTCCATATACGCGACAGCCCGATTGTACCACGCCTCGAAGAGCGAGTCGTCCTCTTCAATCACCTCGGAGTACAGATTTACCGCCCGCTCGTACTCCCCCGCTTCGTACGCGGCCGCGGCTTCGTCGAGCAGATCGGCAAGCTCGGCGGTCAATCCGGTTGCCGAGATAAAAAAAACCGATGCGAGTGCGAGCACCCGTATTACGTTTCCCGATTTCATGAGCACTCCACGTTACAGTTTCTTCAGTGTCGATACCACACGCTCGAGCACCTTCTTTCGATCGAGCGGCTTCACGATGTAGTTTTTCGCGCCTGTCATGAGCGATTTCTTGACCAGGTCGTCCTTTCCGAGGGCGCTTATCATGATTACGCAGGCGTCCTTGTCGAACTCCATGATGTGCTGAAGCGCGGTTACTCCATCCATTTTCGGCATGGTGATGTCCATCGTGACGACATCCACGTTCGGATAGAGCTCCTTGTACTTCTCGATGCCTTCCTGTCCGTCAGCGGCGGTCGCGACAACGCTGAATCCGGCGGAGGTAAGTATCTGCGATAGCTGCTTCGCGACGAACATGGAATCATCGATCAACAACGCACGATACGGCGAGCCGTCTTCCTTAATGCCTTGCGGCTCGCTCGCGTTAATGTTCGGGTAATCACCCTTCGCTTGCATGTACTGCCTCCGAAGTCTGTTCATTCGAACGGTACGGGATTTGAGGCCAAATATCAAGCAAACGGGAGAGGGAAGCGGCGCCCTTCCAGGGGGAAAGACGCCGCCTGAAGGTATTTTTATATCGATTTTTACATCGATTCTTACCTGACACTTATAGTGCATGACCCGTGCCAGGTCGGTCGCCAATGGGAAATAATTCATATTTCATTTCAGGGTAATGATTTACATATCAGGCTGCTATCGAGATAGGGGCGCGGCAGTCGTCGCCCGATTATGCGAAGTGCATAGTCGAGCCACGTCGTATGCAGTATGCATTGCCTGCAATCGAATTCGGATAGTTGGCGCTATCGGCGCTTCTGCATACGGCGGCTCAGGGTGCTCTGGGAGACCCCGAGCAGGCGCGCGGCCTGCGTCTGATTTCCACCCGACTTCCGGAATGCGAGGTCGATGAGGTAATCTTCCACCTCTTCGAGCGAGGGAAAGCGTGAACCGAGATGTATTGGAGGGTCGTCCTCCGCGACTTCTCGTTCGACCGTCGATGGATCGGTTGCAGAGCGTTCCGAGTCGTCGCCCGGGGCGGCACCGTACACCTCGCCGCTTCCGGTGTCGAGCGCCATTCCGAGCCGGGCTTCCATCGCCGAGACGTCGAGCTCGTCACCTCGGGAGGTACTGACCGCATCGTACATCAGCGATTGCAGCTCGCGGACGTTCCCGGGGAACTCGTATCGCTCGAGCCCGCGGTATACGCTTTCCGGCACACGCGGCGGCTGACGCTCGAGCGATTCCGCGGCGTCACGCAAGAAATGGTCGACGAGCAGCGGGATATCGCCGCGCCGGTCGCGAAGCGGTGGTATGCGAACCGTATGCGCAATCAAACGGTAGTAAAGATCGCGGCGGAAGGAGCCTTCCCGCTGTCTCGCGTCGAGATCGGCATTCGTCGCCGCCACGATCCGGACCCGCGCCTTGCGCGGCACGTCGGAACCGAGCGGATAGTACTCCTCCTCCTGCAGAAGCCGCAGGAGCTTCAGCTGGGCGTTGACCGCCATATCGCCTATTTCATCGAGAAAGAGGGTGCCGTCTGTCGCCTGCTCGATCAGTCCGCGCCGTCCCGATGCGGCACCGGTATACGCTCCCTTCTCGTGTCCGAACAGTGTGTCGCTGACCATTGCATCGTCGAGCCCACTCACGTTCACCGCCACGAAGCGCCCGGTACGGCCGCTGATTTCGTGAACGGCCCTCGCAACAAGCTCCTTGCCGCTTCCGCTCTCACCGACGATAAGCACGCTCTTCGGAGAAGCGGCAATCGCCTCGACATACGCGAACATTCGGTACATTTCGGGGCTTCGCGTTACTATCGAAGCGAACGCGTCCGGGTTCTCGAGCTCGTTGGCGCCGACGTGTGTAGAGAGGGAGCTGACCTCCCGCTCGAGCTCACGAATGCGCAGAGCATGTCGTACGGCGGTTACCAGACGCGGTCCGTCGACCGGTTTCGACATGAAATCGAAAGCACCGTGCTTCATGCATTCGACGGCGGTGTCGACCCGGTCAATTGCGGTGATCACGATAACCGTCACGTGCGGCGCATGCTCATTCATCTCCGAGAGCAGCTCGATCCCGCCGATGTGCGGCATATGGAGATCGAGCAGAACGAGCGAGATCTCCTCCTCATCGAGCACCTTCATGACGTCGCGGCTGTCGGTACAGACGACGGGCCGCCCGAGGCCGGCAGCCTCGATCTCTGCCATGTAGAGTTCGGCGGTCAGCTCATCATCATCTACTACAAGTATCCGTTCGGCCGCGCTCATTCGTCCCCCGCCACTCGGGCTTTACAGTGTCACGCGCAGGTGCTCGTGGTAAAGCTCATCGCGAAGACCTTGCACCCCCGGGTCGCCGATATAATCGTCGAAGCGCATGAGCTTGTCGATAACGCCGTTGGGAGTAATCTCGATAATCCGGTTCGCGATGCTGTCGACGAATTGATGGTCGTGCGAAGTGAACAGAACTACCCCGTCGAAATCGATCAGCCCGTTGTTCAAAGCCTGAATGCTTTCGAGGTCGAGATGGTTGGTTGGATCGTCCATGATGAGCACGTTCGGCGATTCGAGCATCATCTTCGAGAGGAGCACGCGCACGCGCTCTCCCCCGCTGAGCACGTCCATCGGTTTGAGTGCGTCATCACCGGAAAAGAGCATTCGACCGAGAAAGCCGCGAACGTAACTCGGGTCGGTCTCGGTCGTGAACTCCCGCAGCCAGTCGACGATCCGCGTCTTACCGTGTACCACGCGCGCCGCCTCGTTCGGGAAATAGCTCGGCTGTATCGTCACCCCCCAGCTGTAGCTCCCTGAATCGGGCTCGCGCTCGCCGGCAATGATGTCGAAGAGCATCGATGCCCGCGAGGTGTAGGGACCGACGAACGCGATCTTATCGCCCCGGTTCACCACGAGATTGAAATCATCGAGAAGGCGATCTCCCTCGAATGTGGCGGTGAGATGGTGTATCTCGAGGACGTTCTTTCCCGGTTCCCGCTCGGGCTTGAACGCCACGTACGGAAAGCGGCGCGAGCTCTGCGGCAGGTCATCGAGCTGCAGCTGTTCGAGCTGCTTCTTGCGCGCGGTCGCCTGTCGTGCCTTCGACGCGTTACTCGAGAACCGCTGAATAAACGCCTTCAGATCGGCGGCCTTATCCTCGGCACGTTTGCGTTCGTCCCTGCGCTGGCGAGCAGCGAGCTGACTTGCCTCATACCAGAAGTCGTAGTTGCCTACGTATAGCCGGATTCGGCCATAGTCTATATCGGCGATATGCGTACAGATGCGGTTGAGAAAGTGGCGATCGTGAGACACGACGATAACCGTATTCTCGAATCGGTAGAGGAAATCTTCAAGCCACGTAATGCTTTCGAGATCGAGATTGTTCGTCGGTTCGTCCATGAGAAGGATGTCCGGGTTGCCGAAGAGCGCCTGAGCGAGCAGGACACGAACCTTCTGCGGGCCCTCCAGCTCGGCCATGCCACGCTCGTGAAAGCTCTCGTCGAGTCCAAGCCCGGCGAGAAGCGTCGCCGCTTCCGCCTCCGCCTCCCAGCCGCCGAGCTCACCGAACTCAACTTCGAGCTCGCTCGCTCGCAAGCCATCTTCTTCGGAGAAGTCCTCCTTTTCGTAGATAGCGTCACGCTCTGTCTTAACCCGGTAGAGGCGATCGTATCCCATGAGGACGGTGTCGAGGACCTTGTAGCCGTCGAACGCATTCTGGTCCTGCTTGAGTACGGCCATTCGTGCGTCGGATGGAACCGATACCGTGCCGCTGTCCGGTTCGAGCTCCCCCGAAAGAATGCGGAGAAAGGTCGATTTGCCGGCACCGTTCGCGCCGATGAGCCCATAGCAATTGCCGGGCTGAAACTTGAGATTCACATTCTTGAAAAGTGTCGTATTGCCGAACGACAGCTTCACGTCGGATACGGTGAGCACGCGCAGCTCCTCCTATGGGGCCTTTGATCCTACCTGTACGGGATTGTTCAATGATCTCATTTTCGCCGCCGCTTACGCAAGCGGCGTGTCACATGTCGCATGAACCGCCGGTCACGCCCGACGACGGCTCGCCGCGCGAAACCGGTCTCCAACGCGATCGTTACGACCCTGTCCAGATGTGTTCGGCGAAGAGGCAAAGCCGATGTATCGATCGATTGTCGCCATGAACGCCACCCGTCGAGAGCCGGGTCGGCATCGGACGGAGCCGCCGCTACCAGCCGGGAAAGCTCACGCGAAAGCGGGCCGGCGGCGGCATGGGCATCGCGATTTCGTTTCCATGCGATGAGCCCGGCGGCGGCGCCGGCGGCGCCGGCCATGACGAAAACTACAGCGATCGCGGCCACGAGCCACTCCAGCGGCCCGCGCTCCCGTTCCCGATCGGCAAGCCCCGCATGGGTGTCGCCGAAGATAGCTCGCAACTGCCGGAGCGTATCGCCGTCCGGCGAGATCGATACGTCGGCGGCCTCGGCCACTGCGGCCTGGTCTACTGCGTCATGTTCGTCGGTGGAGAGCATTGGCGGAGTCGCTTCGACAATTCTCCAGGTCCCGTCGATCAGCACCTCACTCCACGCGTGTGCATTCAGTCCTCCTGCGTATCCACGACCGCGATCGTCGGTCGTCACCAGATATCCGGTTACGTAGCGCGCAGGAAGCCCCGTCGCTCGCGCGAGCACGGTGAAAGCGCTCGCAAAGTGTACACAGAATCCTTGCCGATGCTCGAGGAAGCGAGAGACGAAATCGCCGCTGCCTCCGCGCGGCGGTTCCAGGGTGTAGACCGCACCACGATTGATGAACCGTTGAATGGAGGCAACGGTTGCGCGTGCGTCGTCGCCGTTGAGAACTGCCGCACTTTCGGCGATTACCGAGGGAAGATCTTCGGGAAGCGAAAGCCAGCGATCCCGCGGTTCGTCGTCGGCGGCCGCCCGCTCGCGCAAAGTAACTCCGGACCGTTCGGTTCTCAACACGATCTGCTGATCCCGCAGCATCGGGTCTTCGGGGACGAACCCGCGGTTGAAGCTCGCCCGTCTCCAGTCGATCGCCGGGTCGGTCTCGATTTTCACCGTGTCGATCGTATGTGCGACACTCGAAATGAAGTCGGAAGCGACGGTGAGCTCGATTCTCCCCTCGCGATCGTTCGGTTCACCCTCAGCGGAAAGGTCATCTGCGTCGAGCTTCCGCTCGTCATCGCTGCGGTCGCTCACGATCCACGACTCACCGGTATATCGATCGAAAACCTCCGCGCGCAGATAGATCCGTCGATTCGGCGGCCCTTCAATCTCGTACACGGTCGCTTCCGAAAGCAACGGCCGTGCGTCGAGATTTCGCGAGTCGAGCCCCGTTCCATAGCCGGGAACGTCGGCCAGCAGCGGGAAGCGGGGATAGACGCTCAGAACGGCCGCGCGCAGCCCGGGCGAAAGAAGTGTGTCGACGAACGCGCTTCCTCGCGGCGGCGAGTGTGGTGCGATGAGAGCCGCAAAGGCGGCGGCAACTGCCGCCACCGACACCACCCGTGAGAGATCGCCGAACGTACGCCGTATCGTGCTGCGGATCGCTTTGAAGCGCGATATGGCGGACGCCACGCCGGCATTGTACGTGCGAATGCGACGCCCCGAGACCAGCGAACACAGCGCGAGTGCCGCCGAGACGGTAAACAGACCGTCAGCAGCCGTAACCAGTCCGACGAGTAGCGCTGCCCAAGCCCCGAGAAAGAAGAACCCGAATGCACGGCGTTCCGGC
>SLAN01000220.1 GCA_007126865.1 Spirochaetales bacterium
CGGCGCGGCCGCCTCCCGCCCGGCACGGCGCGACTCGCCGCTCACCTTCTTGACAATTCGGGCGAGCCGTGACTATCGTTGCGTTCAGTTAGTGGGCGCGTAGCTCAGCTGGATAGAGCGCCAGCCTCCGGAGCTGGAAGTCGTGGGTTCGAATCCCGCCGTGCTCATCTCTCCCACTCACTCTATGAATCCATTGCTTGCCGACGCCGCCGCCCGCCGGGCGGCGGGGCTGCCGGTTATCGATCTATCCGATACGAGTTTTCACCGGAACGGGCTTCGCTATCCCGACGAGCGGCTCCGCCGCCACTTTGCCGACTACGTAGCCGAGCGGAACTATGACCCCGACCCCCGCGGGCGAATCGGGACGCGCGAGCGCATCGCCGAGTGGTATGCCTCGCACGGCGTTGCGGCCGACCCCGAGCGTACGTTCCTGACCGCATCGACGAGCGAAAGCTACGCGTTAATCTTCCAGGCGCTGCTTTCCGCCGGCGACACGGTGCTCCTTCCGAGGCCTACCTATCCGCTTTTCGCACACCTCTGTGAATATGCGCGGGTGACTCCGGTCTACTACTCGCTCGATGTCGAGCGCTCGTTCGCACCGGACTTCGCCGAGGTCGAGGCGCGGCTTGCAGCCGGCGCGGCGGCGTGTGTCACCATCTCCCCCAACAATCCGACCGGAGCGGTGCTGAACGACGCCGAAGAGGCCCGATTCGAGGAGCTGTGCGCAAGGTACGGCGCCGTGTTGATTCGCGACGAGGTGTTTCGCGGATTCGAGTGGGATGATGGGCGCTCGCGCGCGGTTGGTGACCCGCGCGGTGGCGAGTCGGTCGAGGCCGCGCGGCCGGACGCCGGGCAGAAGCTCGCCGCGCCGGCAGGCGGCCCGCCGTCGCGTGGGCACAGCGCCGGGAGCGGACCTCCGCGCTTCCGGCTCGGCGGGGTGTCGAAGCTCTTTGCATCTCCCGATCTGAAGCTCGCATGGATCAGTGTGGAGGGCGGCGACCGGAACGGGGCTTCGGGGAGGAACGGGTCGGTAATGGAGCGGCTCGAGCTCGCCAACGATACCTATCTCAATGCGTCGTCAGCGAGCCAGTTCGTCGTCGAGCGCATGTTCGCCGACGGGGCGGATGTGCCGGCGAAGCTTCGGGCAGGGCTGGCTCGCCGGCACGTGCTGGTCGACGAGGTGCTCGGCGGTGGCGCCGACCGGATCGAGGTTTTCCCGCAGGCCGGCGGCATACATCGCGTGCTGCGCGTTCCCGGCGCCGACGACGAAGCGGCGGCGCGCGAACTGTTGCGCGCGAGCGGCGTACTGGTCCATCCCGGCTATTTCTACGACTTCCCCGACCACGGCTACTGGGTGATCTCGATCGTGCCTGCCGAAGAGGTGTTGCGTGAGGGGCTGGAGGCGATCGGGCGATTTGTCGGGTGACTCCTTACGCGAGTGAGGTGCGTTCAGCGTGTGCGCCGCCCGGGCGCGGATCGGGTGCACCACGATCGTCGTTATTCGCCATGACTCGGGTGTGCGCCGCCCGGCGCGGATCGGGTTCGGGCTCGGCGGGATCGCCGGAGCCCGTCCAGGTCGATGTCAGTCGGTTTCGGGCCGCCAGAACGGCATGTGCCCGTGAGCGATGAGCTCGCGCTCCATCGTCTCCGCATCCACCAGATAGATCCCCGGCCGATTTTCATCTTCGGTCTGGGAGTTCAACAGCACATACCGGCTATCGGGGCTCCATATCGCGCCCGAGCGGTTGTATTGATCGAAGAAGGGCACGTATGTGCCGTAGAACTCCACCGACGGGACAACCGGCCCGAGCCGCCGTACTCGTCCGGTGTCCGACTCGATGATGCCGAGCACGTTCTGCCAGCGCTGGCGGGTTCCTGCCTCTTGGTCGGCCGGAAGAATGCTCGGTTGAAAGTAGGCTATGAGCGAGCCGTCGGGTGACCAGGAAAAGGAGTTCACGCCGGTGAGCGGCGGGTCGGAGCCTGCCGTGGTGGATGCCGGTGACGGCCCGGTGGAAATCGCCGCGGCCGTGATTCCGCCGCCGCGGGGTCCGCCGGCGGTCGGAGGCAAGCCGTGCCGGTCGATGATTCGCAGCGTACCGATCAATCCGCCGCTCTGCCAGCTGCTGCCGTCGAGATAGGCAAGGCGTTCACCGTCGGGTGACCATGCGAACGCGCCGGCTGAAGAGATTGCCGCCACCTCCTCGTATTCCCTCCCGTCGCGCCCGAAAAAGACAACACGGTTCGTGACACCACTGCCCTGAAGGCTCGCGGCGAATACGTCCCCGGCGGGGTTGACGACCGGTGTCTGGAAAAAGGCGGTCGAGGCGGGTAACTCCCGCGCCTCGTAGCGATCGTTCTGATGTGTTATTACGTGGAGTGTGCCGCCGCTGCCGGTAAACGCCGAGGCACCGGTGTTCGCCGCGAGATAGCTTCCGTCCGGCGCCCAGTCCCAGAAGATCGGCCTGCCGGTCAACACGACCTGTGACTCATCCGTTTCCAGATCCCAGATAACGAGCTCAACCGTCGCTCCGGTAGCGCTTGTGCGTGCATAGCTGATCCGGCGCCCGTCGGGTGCCCACTGCACGTATACCGGCGGTTGATTGACGCCGGTTTCGTGCACTCTGATATCTCCGGTTTCTACGTTGTTAACGTATATGAAGTGCCGGCGCCGCTCACCATCGGGGAAGAATTTACCCGTGTAGCTTATGCGGGTGCCGTCGGGGGACCACATCGGCTGAACGAAGTCGTAGGGGCGGCCGCCGCGGCGTTCGGACTGTATGGTGATCGCGGTGGGTTCTCCGGATGCCGCATCGACCGTGTAGATATTTCCATCTTCACCGGTGTAGACGATCTCGCCGACGTCGGTCGGGCTGCGATCGGGCACCTCAAAGGATGGCGGTGTGGCGGGGTCCATGACGGCACAACCGGCGGCAAATACGGAAAGTGCGAAGACCGACAGCAGTCGCAGATGGATGCGATTCATGGTGATGCAAACATAGTAACATTGCGACCGAAGGGCAAAGGGTAGGCGCTTATGATATATTATTCGGTGTGGAAGAGTATGATGTTGTCGTTGTAGGCGCCGGAATTGCAGGCCTTATGTGCGCGAGATCGCTTTCTGAGCGGGGACACTCGGTTCTCGCAGTCGAACGGGCGCCGGTGGTCGGTGGGCGGATGGCTACCTGCCGCATTCAGAATGCGGTGTTCGACTCCGGCGCGCAGTTCTTCACGGTAACCGATCTCCGTTTCAGTGCTGTGGTGCGCGAGCTCGAGCGGCGTGGCGTCGTTCGAGTATGGAGCACCGGGTACGTGAACGACGAGGGCGCGCTGACGACGACGGGCCAGGTGCGCTACTGCGGTGTACCGGATATGAGGGCGGTCTGTTCGGCCGTCGCCGAACAAACGGTCGTCGAAACGGGTATCGAGGTAGTCCGGATCGAGCCACACGAGGGGCGGTGGACGGTGCACTTCAACTCGGGCGCGATCGCGGCGGCGCGGGCGGTGGTGCTGACACAGCCGCCGCCCGAATCGCTCGATCTGCTCGACACCTCGGGTGTATCCATCTCCGACAACGACAGAGCTACGCTCTCTGCGGTCTCGTACGAGCCGACGATCACTCTTCTTGCGATCTGCGACGAGCCGCATCCGCTTCCCGGACCGGGCTCGGTGCAGCTGCGACACGGCCCGATTCGATGGATCGCCGACAATCGGCGGAAGGGGGTAAGTCCCGAACGCCATGCGCTGACCATCCATGCGGACCATGAGTTCAGCCGTGCCTGTTTCGACGACAGTGACGACCGGATCGTCGCGAAGGTGAGCGACGCACTCGGACCATGGCTCGATTTGAGTGCCGCGACGGTCGAAGTCCGGCGATGGCGGTATGCACGGGCGGTTCCCGCGGAAAAGCGGTTCGCCGTGCGGCTGGAAACGGAGGCTTTGTGCATATGCACCGGCGACGGCTTCGCCGGTCCCCGGGTTGAATCCGCCGCGCTTTCGGGCATAGATGCAGCGGAGCTCGCTGCGGCTGTTCGAGCGGTGTAAATTGCGGGCGTGGCGAGGGAGAACGGATGGCGTGTCGCCGGCCGTATGGTTATTCGCCGATTCGCGGTTCGCCCACTTCGACGAAGTGGGTACAGCGGGTACAGTCACCGTCTTCGCGGGCGCAGAAGTAGCCGACGCGGTCGTTCCACCGAACGCGCTCGAGGGGACATGTCTCGTAGTAGTGAACGAACTTGGACAACCGTTCGAAGAGGGTAGCCGAAACACGGTGTTCCATGTGGCACGCATCCTCTTCAGCACTCTCTTCGTCCATGCCGAGCACCTTGACGAAGAAGTCCTTGAGCGCCGCGTACTTGCGCATGATCTCACGGGCTTCGGCGGCTCCCTGGTCGGTCAGTGTTATGAGGTCGTACGGCGAGTAGTTAATGAGTCCGCGATCGCGAAGCGCACGCAGGGCAGCGGTTACCGAGCTACCCATGACTCCGAGCTGCGCGGCGATGTCGGTTACGCGCGCAGCCTTCTTTCGCTGCTCAACCAGATATATCGCTTTCAGATACATCTCGAGGCTCTCGGAAAGCCTCTCTCGTGCGTGCATATGCTACGTTAGCTCGCTCGCTTCTGCGTTGTCAACGATCGACGGTCAAGTGCGTCATTGCATGCGACAGCCGGTCTATCGCCGCACCGGTTCGTTCGCCGACCTCCTGCAGGTTCTGCACGACGTCGCGAATCCCGGATGCCCGTTCGGCGATCGAGCCGATCATCTGCTCGAAATCGGTCGTAATCGACTCGAGCGATCTCGCGTCTTCATCCGCCTTGTCGCCTTCGGCGGTGATTGTCTGTATCCGGTCTCGAACCTCTTGCGATATCGCGGTCAGACGCTGAAGCGATTGCATCAGCTGCTCGTTGCCCGACGACTGCTCATCCATGCTCGCGCGCACCTCCGCCTCGATCGATCGAACCTGCTCGAGAACGTCGGTGACCTCGGCGAACGCCGCAAGCGCATGCTCGGACCCCTCCGAGACGGTACGAATCTGCTGCGTGATCTCCTTGAGTTGGCCGGCTATCGCGCGACTCTGCTGTGAGCTGCGCTCGGCGAGGTTTCTAATCTCGTCGGCAACGACCGCGAAGCCGCTGCCGGCGCTTCCGGCGTGTGCGGCTTCGATAGCGGCGTTCATCGCCAGAAGATTCGTCTGAGCGGCAATTGTCTGTACGACCTGGTTCGTTTCGCTGAGGTTCTCGCTCTGGTTGGAGATCGTTCGGATGCTCTCTCCGAGTGCCTCCATGCTGCCCCGGTTCGTTTGCACGGCTTCCAGCAGTCCGTTTACGCGAGTTCCGAGGGTGTGAATATTCCGATTGACCGAATCGATGCCGGCGACCAGCTCGGTAACCGCCGAGGAGCTCTGTTCGACCGTGGACGATTGCTCCTCGATGTTCTCGCGGAGCGTGCGGACGGCGCTCATAATCGTTCGAAGCGACTCACCGCTCTTGCGCAGCTCCGCCGCCTGGGTTTCCACCGACGTGCCGGCCTGCTCGGACTCGGCGATGATCTGTTGAATCGCCTCGCTATTCGCCGTTACCGCCTGCTTGAGCCCGTCACCGGTTGCGTCGAGCTCGGTCGTCGCCTCCTGCGCGACGGAGACGATCTCCCCTAATCGTTCAATGAACGCGTTGAACTGCGCTGCGACCTCTCCAGTGAGATCGTCGGTAGTAACCGGAACCCGCTCCGAGAGGTTGCCTCCGCGTTCGGTAAGCGAGTGAACCGTTTCGTGCAGCCGTTCGAGCGGGCGCTGGATTGTGCGGACAAAAAAGGCAGCAAGGATGATGATGACGATCACGCTCGAAACGCCGATGAGCGCGGCTGCGATCGTCATGCGCGCGGCGCCCATGGCGGTCGCGTCCTGAAGAAACTGAACCAGGAGGAGCAGTCCGACCGGATAAACCGCCGCGGTAGTGAGCGCCAACACTGCTCTTCCGCCAAGCGATATGGAGAAGGTTCGACCTTCCACTGTTTCCGCACGCTGCACTGTTTCCGCCGCGCGTACCGGATCGGTTGCCACAAGGCCGGTGAAGTAGAAAATCACCGCATACACGAATCCGGTCAACACCGAGAACACCCCCGTGAACAGCATCGCCGTGCCGTCCGGTTCACCGAGGAACGAGAGTGCAAATGCCGCGAAGACCGGTACGATAATAATCCAGCGCAGGGCGATGGTAATCGCGTTCCACAGCGGCCAGTTGCACGCCTGTCGTTTCGCACGCGAAGCGGTAGAGCGGTCGTCGACCCCGCGGAGAACCGCCCGAACAGCGGAGAGCGCTCGAATCCGAACCACGACGTGGGAGGCGATTGCGACGACAGACCCGATCGCGACGATACCGGCGAATGCGGTGAGCCGGCCGCCATCGATCTGCGCTATCGAGGCAAATATATAGAGGTATGGCGGAATAGGCACAGCAAAGGTAATGATCTCTTCGAATAACGCAATACGGAGCACGGGGTGCGACACGTGTTCTCTTCTCAATTCGGCCTCCTCATAATCGGTGCGCGCTGTAGATGGAGTTCACATCCAATTATGGTGGGATGGGCATCGCGGCGCAAACTCATCAGGTCAGCGTCTGTTAAGCAGGTACGCCACCTGGCCTCGTTTTGTCAGCGGAATCACACTCTTGCGGTAAAAGGTCACGATTACCTCCGCGCCTATGACGCGACGGACGTCGGTGTTCACATGCTGCTGCAGATAGGCCACCTTCTTCTCCAGTCGATCGATGATCCTCTGCTCCACTTCGCTCCTCGTAAGCATCGCGGTTAATCGTTCGGTATCGCGGGATCCGGCTGCCTCGTGATAGGCGACCGGATTCGAGCGGTACTTCGCCTCGGCAACATAGAGCGCGCCGAAGTGGACGCGACGGGCGATCGCCTGAATCGCGTATACATCGAGCTCTACCGACGACCCGTACTGCCCGTCATCGCCGGCGGCGCAGAGCTCCGACAGACACCCCAGGTACGCGTCACGGATCGCCGGGCTCTGTGAGACGATCGAGTAGTCGGAAATCTGCAACGGCGAGGGAGGCAGGTGCACCGTCCGACGCGGTGCCGGAAGGGTCGCGTTCACCGGCCGTTCTTCAGGCACCTCGTATCGGCCGAACTCCGCATCCATTCGCTCCTGAGCTTCGAGGCGAACCTCGAACAGCGACCGATCGCCGGCGCCGGAAAAACCGCTGCGTCCACGCTCATACGCCACCGAGTTGGCGGCGAACTGGGCTCGATCGATGAAACGCATAATAATCGTTTCTTCGAGCGCCTCGAGCCGGGCGGCAATCTGATCGAGCGAGATCGAATCGGTCATGGTTCTACGGTACGCTCCATAGAGTCGAGGTGGAGGAATCGGTCTTCGTGTCGCTCGACACGAACGCCTCCCACGGTTGCAGCGAGAGGGTGACGGGCGATCCTCCTGCGTCCTCCGCCGGAAGCCCCTCGGGCCGCGTCTGCCGATTGGAGAGCAGTCCGTAACGAAGTGACCGGGCGACATCGGCGTCTACCGGAAACGATGACGGAGCATTGCCGAAGTTGACGATCACGAGTACGCGTTCGGTCTCTCCGTCTCGCCGGTACGCGAACACATGTTCATCGTCCGGAGCACAGTCCACGTATTCACCCTCGTCGAACACGCTTCTCGATTTCCTCAGTGAAATAAGCTCTCTGTAGAACGCATATATGCCGTCGGGACGCGAGCGCTCACGCTTCACGTGAATATTGGTGAAGTTGGGGTTAACCGAAAGCCACGGTACGTCGTCGGTGAACCCTGCATGCGTATCGGAGCTCCACTGCATCGGCGTTC
>SLAN01000019.1 GCA_007126865.1 Spirochaetales bacterium
CGATCGGTGTAACGCGATCCCCGGCAAGGAGGCCGGGGCGGATTTCGACCATTCTCAGGTCGGTCGAGCACTGCCCCCGGTGATAGCGGCGAACGTTTTCGATCACATACGCGAGCGAGTCGCGGAGCTCCCGATCGAGCTTCTCGTGTGCCTCTTCGATCTCCTCGGTCGTTACCGCGAGAAAATCCGCGTTCACGTCCGCACCGTCGAAGGTGCGCGCGGTCTCCGCGAGCGCTTCATCACCTTCGACTCGAACGCGCTCGATCAGTTCGCGTGTCTCCGGGATAAGCATCTCGATGTCTTCTTCCGACCGCTCGAGAATGCGATATCGCTCCTCTGTGTCCATTGATGCCCAGTTCCGCATCGCGATCTGCATATGTCGTTACGATACGGACCGCTGCGGGGGAAGTCAACGGCAAGGTGCCGGTGACTAAGCTGTCTTGCGCCGATGCGGTCGCTGCGGCTACGATGCGCGCATGGTCATAAAACCGATGATACGGAACAATCTGTGTATGAACGCCCATCCGATCGGTGCGGCGAAGTGGGTCGACGAACAGATCGAATACGTGCGCGCACAGAAGGCAATTGACGGACCGAAACGGGTTCTGGTGATCGGCGGATCGTCGGGCTACGGACTGTCGAGCCGGGTGGTCTCGGGGTTCGCTGCCGGCGCGGGGAGCATTAACGTGGCGTTCGAACGCGAACCGTCGGAGAAGCGAACGGGAACCGCCGGCTGGTATACTTCGGTGCATCTCGATCGCCGACTGAGCGAAGCGGGGCTGCCTGCGATCACGATTATGGGCGACGCGTTCAGCCGCGAAGTGAAGCAGCAGACGATAGAGGAGATCCGGAGAACGTTCGGGACCGTCGACCTCGTCGTCTACAGCCTCGTATCTCCGGTACGCACCGATCCCGACAGCGGGGTCACCTATCGCTCAGCGCTCAAGCCGATCGGCCGGGAGTATAGCGAGCGAAACCTCGATCCGATCAAAGGGGAGCTGAACCAGGTAAGCGTGTCTCCTGCCACCGAGGAGGAGATCGAAGGAACGGTCAAGGTCATGGGCGGCGAAGACTGGGCGTTATGGATAGATGCGCTGCGGGAGGCGAATGTACTCGATCACGGAGTGCGGACTGTTGCGTACAGCTACATCGGCCCCGACCTCACCTATCCGCTTTATCGCAACGGAACGATCGGGCGCGCAAAAGACCATCTGGAGGCGACTGCTTCCGAGATCACAGAGACGCTCGGGATGCTCGGGGGACAGGCATTCGTCTCGGTGAACAAGGCTGTGGTTACCCGTTCAAGTGCGGTTATTCCCGTCGTGGCCCTCTATCTCACGGTGCTTTTTCGCGTCATGAAGGAGAAGGGGATTCACGAGGACTGCACGCAGCAAATCTACCGGCTGTTCGCCGAGAGGCTTTATCGCGGAGACGGCACGGTGCCGACCGACGAGTACGGCAGGATCCGGATGGACGACTGGGAGTTCAGGGATGATGTGCAGGCGGAGGTGCAGCGCCTGTGGAACGAAGTTTCCGAGGAAAACCTCGAGGAGGTCACCGATCTGGCCGGTTACCGGCACGATTTTCTCGCAATTCACGGTTTTGACCTGCCGGACGTCGATTACGAGGCAGACGTTGCGCCTGACGCGGTAGCTGCGCCGGATGTCTGAACATGAACATGGAAGCGTTTATTCTCGGGTGCGGAGGCATGATGCCGCTCCCGAACCGTCATCTCACGTCGATGCTGCTTCGGCGCGAGGGCGAGCTCTTCCTCTTCGATTGTGGAGAAGGCTCTCAGATTTCGTTGCGCCGGTTGAACCTGCGGTGGAAGAAGATATCGGCGATTTTTGTCACGCATAGCCATGCAGATCACGTAACGGGGCTGCCCGGCATGCTCATGCTGAGCGCACAGGTCGACCGTGACGAGCCGCTGTACATCTACGGGCCGCCGCGGGTGACCGAGTATGTCGAAACGAATCGACGTATCCTGGAGATGTACATCAACTATGAGATTATAACGAAGGAGATCGATGATCCGTCCAAACCCGCGGTTCTTTACGAGGGAGACGGGTTTCACATCCGGTCTTTCCCGGCGCGCCATACGCGAACTTGTGTCGGTTACTCGCTGATAGAGGACGCGCGCAGCGGGGTATTTCACCCCGAGCGTGCTATCTCGGCCGGAGTGCCGCGCGGGCCGATGTGGGCCCGGTTGCAGCGGGGCGAATCGGTTACGCTGAACGACGGCACGATCATCGAACCGCACCAGGTGCTCGGTAGACCACGTCCGGGTCGTAAGGTTACCTTTCTTACCGACAGTGTTGTCGCGCCAGGCCTCGAGGACGAAGTGCGCGACTCCGATCTACTGATTTGCGAGGGTATGTTCGATGAGAGCCTGCGCGAGAGTGCCGAGTCGAAAAAACACATGACCGCCAGGGACGCCGGGGCGCTCGCCGCGCGTGCCGGAGGCGTGGAGAAAATGGGACTGATCCATTACAGCCCGAGATATACCGACCGCGATCTGAAAATCCTGCTCAAGGAAGCGAAGGCCGAGTTTTCCGGCAGCTTTCTCTCCAGAGATAGAATGCACATACCTATACCGAACAAGGAGTAGGCTCGACACGGAGAGTACGATGAGTGAGCGAAAAGAGGCGAGTGATTGCCGGATGTCGAGCGGTGTCGCGCGCCTGGCAGGTGTTACCCGACGATTCGGTGAGCTGTACGCACTTTCCGGCATCGATATTACACTTGGAAATCAGGAAGTCGTCGGCCTTCTCGGACCGAACGGCGCCGGTAAGACGACCCTGCTTCGCGTTCTCTGTGGGTATCTGATACCGGACGAAGGAGAGGTAACCGTCTGCGGCGCCGATATGCTCGCCGATCCGGTCACCGGCCGGAAGGAAGTCGGTTACATGCCCGAGCGGGCGCCGGCGTACGGTGAGATGACCGTTACCGAGTACATAGATTTCGTGGCCGCGTGTCGTGGCATAGCGGCCGGGCGCCGAGACAAGGTAGAACGCGCACTCGAGCGAAGTGGAACCCATACCGTCTCTCATCGGTTGGTACGGAATCTGAGCAAGGGGTATCGTCAACGGCTTGCGCTCGCCGCGGCAATCGTCGGCGAGCCGCGTTTGATTATTCTCGACGAACCGGGGACCGGACTCGATCCAAATCAGATGTACGAGCTTCGACAGCTGATCGTATCTCTCGGCAATCGGCATACCGTACTGGTCAGCAGCCACATTATGCAGGAGATCGAGGCGGTGTCCGATCGGGTGCTCATCCTCGATAACGGAAAGCTCGTGGCCGACGGAAGCGCGGGGGAGTTATTGGGAAGCGATGGTACTGCATTCGAGGCGCTGGTCGTCGGCGCCTCGGCCGATCGGCTGGAGGAGCTCGTTCGGAGCTTCAGCGGCAACGCGGTCGTAATCGAACGGAGTGAGAGCGGTACCCGAATCAGATTCGAGCCCGGCGAGCAAGCCGAGCAGAGCGTAGTATTCGATTGGGCCGTGAGCAACGGGGTGAGTCTCTCCGAGATAGTGCCGGTACGACGAGGTCTCGAGTCGCTGTTCCGACGGTTGACCGCCGGAGTCTCCGATGAATCGACGAAGGGAGCCGAACGAAAATGACCGGAGCGTATGCAATCGTTCGACGGGACCTGTTTGCATTGGCCAACAGTGCGATCGGATGGGTTGTGGCGGCGCTGTCGCTCGCTCTTTCGTCGGGCGCATTCTTCTGGGTGAATGCGTTCCTTGCGCGCGATGTCGCCAGCCTGGATGCTTACTTTGCGACCTGGCCCGCACTGCTTGCATTTCTCATACCGGCACTCACAATGCGCGTGTTTGCCGAAGAACGGTCGAACGGGATGGACGAGATGATCGGTGTATTACCGATTTCGACCGGGCGAGTAGTTGTCGCGAAGTTTGCATCGCTCGGAATCTATCTTTTTTTTGTCATGGTGATGACCGTGCCGGTGCCACTCGGTGTATCGCTGCTCGGCGAGCTTTCACCCTCTTTGGTATTCGTGCAGTACGTAGCCTTGCTCCTGCTCGGTTTGACGATGGTGTCGGTCGGGCTTTTCGTGTCCTCGCGCTGCGCGAGCCAGCTACTCGCCTACGTCCTGACAACGCTTGTTCTCTTCGGTCTGAGCTTCCTCGACTCCCTGCCGTTAATGCTTGGGCTCGGCGCGCAGTGGGTGGAGGCAACGCGGCTTATCAGCCTCGATGCTCGCTACGGCCGGCTTTCGCAGGGCCTTCTCGATGTGGCGGATATCGTTTTTTTCGCTGCGATGGTTGCGATATTTCTTCGCGCGGCGACACACGCTATCCACGCACGGAGGTACGTGACCCATGGATAGAGTACGAGGGAGTACGCCGGTGTCCCGTACCCATCGGGTGCAGTGGGGTGTGACTCTGCTTGTAATCGCCGTATGTGCGGTCGTGCTCGCGAACGCCGAGCTCCTGGGCATTGCGGCGGACCTGACGCCGGAAGAGCGTTTTTCGCTCTCGGATGCGACGTATGCGCTCCTGGACGATATCGATGATCCACTGGAGATTCGCTACTACGTTTCGGACCGACTCCGTGAGATCAGTGATGAGCCTCAGCGCAAGGAAGCGCTGCTGCGTCGCTATTCCGACGCCGGTGGAGCCGACGTTCGAGTGGAGGTCGTTTCGGCCGCAGGCGAGGGCGCCCGGGAAGCGGAGGAAGCCGGTCTCAGAGCGGAGCAAATCCAGCAGGAGAACGGAGATTCGATCGGTGTAAGTACCGTTTACTCCGGGTTGACCGTCAGCTATCTCGATCGTACCCGAACGATTCCTTTTCTTTTCGGGCACAGTCAGCTCGAGTACCAGCTGAGTAACGCCATATATGACGTGTTGCGAGCGGCGCGACCGCGACTGGCCGTCATGCTCGGTACCCACGGCGAGGAGTTGGATGTCGACTACGCGGAACTGGTCGACGAGCTATCCGACCGTTTCCAGCTGGTGGAGCTGTCCGGTGAGCAGCCGGAGATTCCGCCCGACATCGACGCGGTGTTACTGCTCGGCGCCCGAGATCTGACCGGAGCGCAGTCGCAGGAGCTGCGTCGTTATTTCGACGGCGGCGGCCGCGCCTTGCTTGCAGTTGACGGATTACGGATCGATCTCAGCACGTTCGAAGGTGAACCGGTCGAAAACGAGGCGCTCGACGTTCTGCTCGCTTCGGTGGGGTTTCGAGTTGAGCCGTATGCGGTCATGGATGAGCGGAGTAATCCGATCTCCGACGGTACCGCTCCCGGCGGGCCCCCCTATCCTCCCTGGATTCGTACCGACAGTCGAAATGCCTCGCCCGATCATCCGGTTACGAGGTTCAGCGCCGGTATCGATTTCTTCTGGCCGAGCCCACTGCGGATCGATGGTTTCGACAACGGTCGGGGCGGACCGCTGCTGGTTACCACGCCGGGAGCATGGTTACAGGGCGAACCGATGCGCTTTCGCCCCGATGAACCGTCGGTCCTCTACCGCGATCGGGACGCTTCGGTCGGCTCGTACGCCCTCGCCGGCTGGAGCGAAGACGCTGCCGGCGAAGGCTCGCGGGCGATTGTGGTTGGTGACAGCGATTTCGCGAGTAATCTCGTCTTTTACACCGGCAGCTTTCAGAACTACATGTTCGTCGAGCGAAGCATTCTGTGGCTGCTCGGCGAAGATCGGATGGCGGCGGTGCATACGAGAAGCCGACTTCCGGGAGCTCTCGATCGAATCGAGCCGGAGTTCCCGCGCCTGCTGACATCCCGGATTGTCGAGAGTCTGAATGCAGTCGTCCTCCCGGTCATGCTGCTCCTTGTGGGCTATCTTCGACTCCGGCGGCGGCGCAAGATCGATCAGGGAGAACGCGCATGAGTCCGGGTGCGGTTGTGCGCCGGCTTTCGATCGGACTGATCGTTCTCGTTCTGCTGCTCGTCGTGCAACTCGCGCTTCGGCACCTCGCGAGTTCAGCGGAGGGTGAAGATGATCCGCACGCCGAGCGCTTTCTCGTTGACTTCGAAAGAACCGATGACGTCGATTCGGTAGAGATCGAAACGGCGGAGAGGGTGCTTCGGTTGGAGCGTGCCGATAGTGCACGCTATCGCATAGCGCTCGAGGATCGTGCGATACCGGCAAGGCGGGAGAGGGTAGGCTCGTTACTCGAGGTGCTGCTTGCGCTCGACCGATCGTCGCTTGTAACCGACAATCCGGACCGCCATGAGTCGTTGCGCGTTTCACCGGGGGAGACCCCGTTCGCCCGAGGATATGACTACCGGCTTACGCTTACCGGTCAATCCATCGGGCAGCGGAACGTCTTTGTCGGAGTGTCGGTCGACTCTCCCCACGTGTATCTCCGCCTTGCCGATGAGGACCGCGTCTATCGCAATCGCGATCGCCTTTCGTTCTACCTCGATCAGAGTCCGGTGTACTGGGCCGAGTTGCGACTGTTCGCGGATGCGACGCCGATCGACGAAATCGAACGGATGACGCTGGCGGAAGTCGATGGCACGAGGGAAGTGACGCTGATGCGCAGCACTGACGCTCGTCCTCGCTTCCGGCGAGAGGGCGAAGATGAACCCGATTATGCAGCGAATGAGGAGCTCGTTCGACGAGTGCTTTCACTCGAGGGGGCGGGATTCATCGACGAAGCGGTCGCCGATCCGTCGTGGCACATCGAGATACAGCTCGACGACGGGCGCACTGTCGAGGCATCAGTCGGGCGGCAGCGAAGGGGCGTTTATCCCGCCGAGATTTCACACGGAGAAGAGTACGTTACCGGCATGCCCCGGCCGGCAATAGCTGTGCGCGCCGAGCTCTTCGAAGCGATTCTCGAGCGACTGTCCGGTTAGCGTCTGTGGATGGTCACGCGCTCCCGCTATGCCTCGAGTTTCGAGGCGATATAGCGCCGGTATCGGTCCGGATCGGGTTGAAAGCCAACGATATTGGACTTCGAGTCGGTCTTTTCGAGTGCTGAAACCGCTTCGTTGATCATGCGTTCAGCCTCAACCAATCGTCCGTTTCGGCTCGATGCCCCCACGCGCGCGCGAAAGCTGCCGAGATCGTGCCGGCGCAGCAGCGTCCACATTCGCTCGGCTTTTCGAAGAGCGGCGTCGAGCTCATATCCGGGAAGTACCGCACATGCGGTTCCGTCGGCATATTCGAAGACGAGATCCTCGAACGGAAAGTGTTCGAGCACGAGCGTACCGAGGATTCGCGCGTTGACCGGGCTATTCCTGTCATCTGTGATCCGTACAACCAGCAGCGAGAGGTTCAGGTCATTCTCTGCGGCGCGTTCAAGCTCCCGCGCGAGGCGCCGGCCCAGGTGTGTGGCATAGCTCAAGCCGGACTCCGGAGAAACGAGCGGTGGCTGCCGTTCCGGCTGTGCGCCCGACGTTTCGGGGCGATCGCCGCGCTTCTCGTTGTGCCGGTTTGCTGCCGGGTACGATTCAGTGTCGGGTGAAGCAGAAGTGTGCCGCTCCCTTTTACCAGCGACCGGAGACCGGTCATTGCTCCCGGCCTCGTCGCTTTTCGGGGAGTCGTTCGACTCGATCGATGCAGCCGGCCTCAACGCCGCAATAAGCACCACGAGGACCAGCAATGCGAACGCGAGTACGGCCAGCAATCCGTCGCGAAGAAACTGGAACACAGCATTTCGGCTCAACACCGTGTATACCGAAGAGATCGTGATGCGACTTCCTTCTGGGCTTACGATGGTTCGATCGAAGGAACGCTCCCAGGGTGGGGCTGTCTCGAGGCGAAACCCGGCCTCGAGTGTCTCGATCTCGTGCGGGAGCCGGTGCCGGAAGCGAGACCA
>SLAN01000281.1 GCA_007126865.1 Spirochaetales bacterium
ACCTCGGCTCGAGGCGGGGAAGAGGCATGGCTACAGTGGAGTGTCGACGGTGAAGTCGTCGCTACCGGTCCGATCGGCGACGGACTCGAAGAGCTGAACTGGCAGGCACCGGAACGCGAGGGGGTATATCGCGTCAAGGTTGAGCTCTTTCCGATTCCGCCACCGAGCGGCGACCGGTATGATTTTCCGAGCGCGCTCGCCGAGAACGCGGACGTGTATGTCAGTCGCTCCGATTCCACTGCAGCATCGAATGACTCCCGGGCACGTGAGTCGTTCTATTCACTGTACCGGCTCGAGGGCGATTTCCGTGACGACGGAGTGCGCATTGATTTCGACTCACGCGATTTCGACGGGCGACTCTTCGGAGAGCCGGTATTCAGGGTCGAAGGAGAAATGCTGGGCTATCAGCTCGACGGAGAGAGCGGATTCGAGTCCGATGGTCTCGGGGTGCCGTTTGTCGACAGTAGTCTGGCCCCATTCTCGTTAAGCCTTGACCTCCTGCCGAGCGGCAGACAGATCGGTCGAACTCTCTATAAGACGGCTGCCGCCGACGGAAGCTTCGAGTTCCGTGTGGAAACCGACGATAGCGGAATTCCGAAGGCGACGCTGCACCGAAACGGCGAAGAAGCGACGACCTCGAGCGCGTATCCGATGCTGGTCCCGGATGAACCGAGTCGGATCAGCGTTTCCGTTTCCCCCGGCGTCGAATACACGACTGTACTCTGGTTCGTGGACGGGCAGCTCGCGAGCATCGACCAGCTCGACATCGGCTTTCCCTCTTCACCGCTCGGTGAGTCGCCTACCAGCAGCGCACGAACACGCGTAGTCACCGAGCCCGACGAGGTTTCGATTCTCGACGGGGTAACGGTTGTCGGCGCGAGAACGAACGGATTTGTCGGTCTCGTCGGCGAGGTCGGAGTGTACTTCCGCGACAGCCAGGAGCGTCTCTCGACCGACGACGGCCTGTTCCGGAATGCGATGGAGAGCCACTTTGCTTCGCGACTGGCGTATGCCCAGGGTTTCGAGGGACTTTTTCTGCCCGAAGAGCTGGAGACAGTGGGTCGTGTCACCGTACGGACCGGCGAGCTCGTTCTGGAGCCCGGCGCGCGCGTACACTTCCCCGCATTTCTCTTCGAAGACGAGGATCTCATCGTTGAGCTCGAGCTCGGCGATGACGCCGCCGAAGCCTCCGGTGAGTTCGTGTTCGATGAATCGTATCCGGAGGATGACGCGAACCGTCTTTTCACCGTAATAAGTGACGGCTCGGCGACCATAGGAGAGTCGACGTACGAGTCGTTCGCCTCCGACGGCGCGTCCACGCTCCTCCTGCGCATCCGGCACGACAACGATCGGCTGATAGTCCGTGGCGGGGCGGGAACCGAAGATCAGATCCCCCTCGAGGGGGGGAGATTCGACGGTGTCACGATGACCGCACGGCACGAAGAGGGGCGCGAGGTTCCGCTGCGGGTGCTCAGTGTGCTCGCGCATCGGGACCGTGCCGGGCTTGCCGAGCGGCTCGATTTCTCCGGTTCGCAGTAGCGTGCAGACGGCCGGGTGTATCCGCGAAATGCGACGCTGGTTTCCGATTGGCCTGAGCTTGATCCTGATCGTGTGCTTTGCAGCCGCCGCTGCGGGCGGCCAGGAGTTCTCCGAACGTCGCGAACTCGCGCTTTTCCGCCTGAGCTACTATGGACAGCCCGAGCCGGTTCGACCAGGCGGTCCGTTCGTACGAATCGAAGTTGACCGTACACGATTCGCCTTCGAGTACCGTGGAACCGGCCGTCCGAGCTACGATTCGCTCTTTCAGAACGCCTTCGGAGCTGTGGACGAGCGAATTCGAGGTGTGTTTGTGAATCTCGGCCGCTTCGATGTCGTCGGGTATCCACAACGACTGCGGGCCGAGCACGTGGACGAGTTCATCCAGGCTGTCCGCGAATATCGGACCGAGGAGCTCGAGATGCCGGAAGCCGTCATGCTCGGGCAGCAGGCCTTCACCGAGGCCGAATTCCGTGAGCTCAGCGGAGGATTCCTCGTTGTCGTCCCGTCGGTCACCTGGTATCGAATGGATTATGAGCCGTACGATATGCGTTACACGGCGAGCATCGAAACGAGCTTCACCGTCGTGGATGTCGATTCCGGGCGGAGTGTAGAACACTTCCGGATCGAGACCAGCGGGAACAGCGACCGCGCTGAGCCGGCGGTGCAGGCTGCCGTCGACGCCATCCCCTCCAGACTCGAGTACGAGCTTCGCTCGCTTGCGACCTTCCGGATTCGCAGCGGCATTATCGATCGTGACGGGCGGCGCATCTATATGGAGTTCGGGCGAAACATGGGCGTGCAACCGGGCGACGAATACGCGATCATGAGCACACGTACCGGCCGGACCGGTTATACTGATGAGTACGAGAGCGGGCTGATCGTCGTCAGCGATGTTTTCGAGCAGTATAGCGTCGGTCGCCTCATCTACGGGGGAAGCTCGACGAACGTGGGCGATCAGTTGGAGGAGGTACCGCGGCGCGGAGCGGAGGTCGGGGCGTACGCGCACATGCTCCTCACGCCACCCGGAGGAGGCCGGCGGGTCGAACCGACCGGTGCGGTCATCGGGCTGAGCGCCGTTGCGAATCGCGGGTTCTTTCGCGTTCGACCGCTTTTCGCCCTCGAGCTGCCGCTCACCGGAGAGAGCGACCACACCGTGATCGGCGGGTATCTCGGCTTCGAGACGAGCTTCTACTTCGGTCGATTACGAGTCGGTCCGTCACTCAAGTTCGGTGGGGCGGTCGGCGATCGACTCGGTGATGAGTCGGATCCGTTCGTGTCGCACTTCGGCGGAAAAGCGCAACTCGGCATGAATTTCCAGCTCGGCAGAGATACCATGCTCGGTATACAAATGGGATGGATGCAGCTGTGGCGCAGCGGCGCCGCAGCGGATCGCGGTATTCGTCCGCTGGCCGGCCCGTACATCGGTGCCGCCGTTACTTTTCGATAGGAGCTCGGAATGAGGTTCATTGCCCGCGCTGTCGGCAGATTGCTATTGCTCGGAATGCTCGCACTGCTTGTGTCCGCGTGCGCGACCGACGAGCCGGCCATCGATCGAACGGATGCGGTGTACCAGGCGTCGGGACGCGGGGAATCGTTCGGTACGGCGATGAATGCGGCCAAGATGCAGGCGGTTCGCGCCTTCATTGTCGACGAAATCGGTGAGGAGGCCGAACGCTACCACGCCGCTACCCTCGAGGATGTCATCTATCGCACGCGCAATCCGAACCAGTTCGTCCACACCGGGACGATGGAAACGCTTCGCAGAGAGAACCTCGGCACGTTCGACGACCCGGACTATGTCTACGAGCTGCGTATCGCCGTCAATGTGGATGCGGTTCGGCGTACGCTCTCGGCCAACCGCATCGACGCCTCTGTAGGCCGGGTGACCGCGAGGCCGGCCGACGACGCGGATCGCTCGCCCGAAACGACCACAGAGACCGATTGGGGCTCAGCAGGTCCCTCCGAGCGTGAGTTCATCCGCCGCTACATCGACTCGATGACCTATATGGTGTACTACGACGCCGAGAGTGCGAGCACCGAGCCGTTCCTGCTGGAGCTCGGTGTCGGGCAGGCGAACAGCTATCTCACGTCGAACGGCTTTTTTGCGGTGGATGCACGGCAGGTGGAGCGTCTCAAAGAGGATCAGCGGCTGGTGTACGAGGAAGAGACCGGCAGGGATGTCAGCATCCTTCAATGGGTCGCCCAGCGGCTCAATGCCGATGTCTATGTCGAGCTCGACGCAACTGTCAGTGGATCGAGCGAGCGAAATACCCACTACGGGCAGGCAAACATCACACTGAGAATGTTCGAAACGTCGACGGGGCAACTGCTCGGGTCTGTGCCGTACCGGAGTGAGCGGGCGGTGAGCAGAGTCGATGAGTTCGATGCCCGCGCGAATGCGGTACAAAGCGCCGTCTACGCGGCCATGCCGCGAATGATCGACCAGAGTCGCGTGCTCATGGAGCAGAATCTGAGTCGAGGGATTCGTTACGAAATCGTTGTGCAGAACACGCCCGATGCTCGTATGATCGGCCGGTTTCGCGAGATGCTGCGCGACCGTACGGAATCGGTCGAGACGTTGAGTCAGAGCCCCGATTCGACGCACCTCGTCGTTCGCCATTACGGACCGCTCGACGAAGTCGAGGATATTGTGTACGCGGCCGGCGATGCCACGCCGGGTATGGAAAACATCTATCAGGTGATCCGACGCGGAAAGTCGCTCACCTTTCACTCCGGTCTCTGATACAGACCGGCTACAGAGGAGCCCTGGGTATGCGTGGACTGCTTCGAATATGCGTTGTGACCTCCGCGGTGCTGCTGGTAATCGTCGGCTGTGCGAGCACACCCGATCCGGCCGATGAAGCCGTGCAACCGTTTGTCGTATTGCAGCACAGGGGAAGCTCTCGCGGTGTCGACGCACCCGAATGGGTGCGGGTAAGCCTGGAGGGTGCGGCCGCCGTGGAGGCGATGGATGAGTTCGAAGGCAAGTACGCTGTCGTTCTGGAGGAATCCGGCAGCGATCTTCGCGGAGTGGAGATGTGGGCGCAGAACTTCAGCGCCCCGGCTCAGATCGCGCAGCAGGTCAGCACCCGTGTGGAGCAGCGCTTTGCCGGTGCCGCCGCGGGGGAAGTCGATGCGATCGAAACGTACATGGAAAACGTCGTCAAGACCATGTCCGAGGCGGAGTTCAGCGGCTTCCGGCGTGCAGGCGAGTGGTGGGTACAGTACCGCTGGTATGAAGCCGACCGCACTACGGTCGACCGCGACGAGTACCGCTATACCGTTCTCTACACCATCGATCGTGATCTGCTCGATCGGCAGGTGCTTCACGCCATCGACGTGGCGGAGCGACAAGCGCAGGAGCCGAGAACCGAGGACGAGCGAACCGTGCGCGAGCGGGTGCGCCGGGCGCTCGCCGAAGAAGGGCTCTGATGTCGGGCCGGTAGCGCGTTCATGGTCGGCCGAAACGGTCTGTTGGGATTATTCACTCTGTTGGTCCTGATTGCTTCGGGGTGTGCTTCATCGCCTGATCTGTCGCCCGAAGAGAGCGCCGAGCAGCCGGAATGGGTTGTCGGATCTCCTCCGAGATCCAGCGATGCGGAGTACTTCGTCGGGCGCGGGGTGGATGCCGGAGGCAGCCGGGCGGCCGCCGAGGACGATGCGACAGCCGCGCTCGTTTCCGAGATCACCCGCTATCTCGGCGTCACGATACGCACCGAAAGCACGGCGGTCGCCGAGGCGTCGCTCGAAGATTTCACCGGTCGCGTGACCCGTACGGTAGAGCAACGCGGCACCGCTCGAATCGAAGGCTTGCGTGTCGAGGAGCGGTTCGTCGAGGTCCGTGACGGCCGCGTGGAGGTCCATCTCCTGGCGCGATACGACCGCGAAGCGCTCGAGCGGGAGCGGGCGCGGCTGACCGCGCTGTTCGAGGCACGAATCGAGGCGGTCGAAGCGCCGATGCGCAGTGCGCGGGCATTCGAGGCCGAAGGAGCCTACTTCAAGGCTGCGCAGCATTACCTGCGCGCCGCAGCCGCGGCGGCCGACAGCGAAATCGACGGATTGAAGTCGACGATGCCTTCCAGCCTGAGGCGGGCTGCGGGTATTCTTTCGAGCGTCCGGATGCGCCCGGTCGCCGATGATCCGATGACCGCGGAGGTCTATGCCGAAACCGCGGAAGGAACGACGCTGCTGTCCGGCGTCCCGGTCTCGATTACGCATCCGGTTAGATTGCCCCAGGGGCGAACTGGAATCGGCACGACGAGGAAAACTACCGACACCTCGGGCCGGGTCATGTTCGCGCTTCCCGAAGAGACCCCGCCGGGATCCGGTTATGTGCAGATGGGGGTGTCGCTCGGTTCGGAGCTCGACGCTATCCCGATTGCCGAAGGCGGGCGCGAGCTCACGGCACTTCGCACGGTCATTCGCGATCTGCGCGTCCGATTTCCCTACGATTCCGGACTCGACGTCTCGGATCGATCCATTGCCGTAGTTGTGGTGGAACGTGATCGGGCGGGAAATCCACTGAGCGAGAGTCGTGCCGCGAGCTCGCTCACCACTACTCTGGAGCGGGCCGGTTTCGTTCTCGTCCATGCAGGATCGAGCCCCGGTGCCGCCGCCGATATGAGCGATCGCGAGATCGTCGATCTGGTGCTCGGCAACACACCGGGCGTCGAGCTCGTGATCGTCGGTCGCACGGCGATCACGGAGTTTGAGGAGCGCAACGGTATGCTCGCCCGTGTCGACGGAGACTTCTCTGTTATCGAGACGGGGAGCAACCGCGTGATCGGCGGCTGGTCCGGATTCACACGAAGCAGCGGCGGCGATTCGGTCAGCACAATCAGCGCGGCATTTCGACGGATCGGTGAGATAGCGGGAAATGAACTGATGCTTCGCCTAGAGTGAGCCTACACTCCACTGAGCGCGGGTCTCGGCTCTCGTATCGCCTCGGCTATGAGCGCCGGCTCGTTTGTGATGAGCCCGTCGCAGCGAAGAGCGATGAGACGTCTCGCCTCGTCCGGGTCGTCGATAGTCCATGGGATTACCGGCGTCCGAGTCAGTCGATTGCGGAACATGCTGAACGCACCTACCAGCTTGTGATCGGGCTTGATCGCATCGGTACCCGCGATGTAGCGACCGAATCCGCCGCGGAGGATCCACGGGAGCTCGCTGCTTCTCGAGTAGATGACCGAGGTCGGGATTTCCGGATGCATACGACGCAACTCCCGAAGAGGCACCGGGTTGAACGAGCTGACGAGGATTCTGTCGGCGAGCCCACGCGACTGAATCATGGAGCCGAGCGCCTGTTCGATGCCTGTCGGTTCGCGCTCACGTGTCTTTATCTCGATGTCGTAGTACAGATCGCGACCGAGGCGATCGAAGACTTCGTTCAGGAGCGGTATACGTTCCTCGCCGGCGACCGAGAGCTTGCGCAGCTCGCGCCACGACATCTCCGAAACGGTACCGCTTTCGCCCGTCATCCGGTCGACCGTCCAATCGTGGAAAACGACCAGTTCGCCGGTGCTGCACAGTTGAATGTCGAGCTCGACACCGGCGGCGCCGTACTCTCTCGCAGCCTCGAATGCCGATAGCGTATTCTCCGGCTTTCGGGCACTGAATCCCCGGTGGGCGAATATCCACGGACGGGGAAGATCGGGAAAAAGCGGATTGTTCATACCTACTCGTTATCCTCGTTGCTGATCTTCTTGCGTAGTTGCTCCAGCTGCGAATCGATCTCGATATCGCGCAGCGACTTTTCCGTCTTTCGCGACTCGTGCGAGCCGACGATCTCTTCCATCTGCTGGTTCAGTGCCTCGGCATCCACAGACATCTCCGGCGTACGTCGGAGCTTCGCAAAGTTCTGCTTCAACAGATCGACGGTTCGGGCGAGCTTACGCTCCTCCTCCTGGAGTCGTTCCACCTCGGCTTTCGATGCTTCCCACTTCTCCAGAGCAACCCGGGCAAGCTCCCGGTCCTGCTTTTCGTACGCGAGTCGCGCGCGCTCCTGCCAGAGCGAAAGCGTGCGGCCTGCTTCCTCGAGTTTACGCTGCACCGATTTCAGCGTCGTAACGAAGGAACGTACATACTCGTACGCTTCCTGTTTCGACAGGCCGGAAAGATCGGCATCCGCGGCACTGTTCTCAGGGTCGAGACGATCCAAATCCGA